>JANOBY010000096.1:0-2590 GCA_031411935.1 Planctomycetales bacterium
CGAATCCGGGAAACCCTTGATCCTGAATCCTCAGAAGTAGGGCTGGCCTCCCTGCCCGCCAGAATTTCATCCAGGCGGGCAGGGCCGCCCGCCCTACTTTTCGCGGGCGAAGCCGTTGTCCGAGCGGGGCCGCCCTAGGGCACTTTGTGCGTGGCGAGGGCCGGGACCGGCTCGACCTTCGCTGCGCAGAACTTGAACTCGGGGATCTTCCCGAACGGGTCGAGCGACGGGTTCGTGAGCAGGTTGGCGGCGGCCTCGGCGTAGCAGAAGGGGAGAAACACCGAGCCGGGCGGCACGTCGCGGTCGGCGCGGGCCCTGACCTCGACCGACCCTCGGCGCGTGGTCACGCGCAGAGAGTCGCCGGGCTCGACTCCCCACCTCCTCAACTCCGACGGATGCACCTGGAGGACGGCCGACGGTTCGATGTGGTCGAGCACCGAGGCCCTTCGCGTCATGGATCCGGTGTGCCAGTGTTCGAGCACCCGCCCGGTGAGCAAGATCGTGGGATATTCGGCGTCGGGCACCTCGGCGGGGGGCTCGACGTCGGCGGGGACGAACCTGCCCCGCCCGCTGGGCGTGGGGAATCGGTCCCCGAACAGGACCTCGTGGCCGGGCTCGTCCTCCGAGTCGCACGGGTAGGTCACGGCCCCCTCGCGTTCGAGCCGTTCCCAGGAGATCCCACGTATCGAGGGCATCACGCCGCGCAACTCGGCGAAGATCTCTCGCGGATGCTCATACTTCCAGTCGAGCCCCAGGCGTTTTGCCATCTCGCACACGATCCACCAGTCGGGGCGGGCCTGTCCGGGCGGGTCGACCACCTTGCGGGCGATCTGCACGCGGCGGTCGGTGTTGGTGAAGGTGCCGTCCTTCTCGGGGAACGCCGAGGCGGGCAGGACCACGTGGGCGTGCCACGCGGTCTCGGTGAGGAAGATCTCCTGCACGACCAGGTGATCGAGCTTCGCCAGGGCCGCGCGGGCGTGATGCAGGTCGGGGTCCGACATCGCGGGGTTCTCGCCCTGGATGTACATGCCCCGGATCGATCCGTCGTGGATCGCCCGCATGATCTCGACGACCGTGAGGCCGGGCTCGGGGTCGAGCTGGGCTCCCCAGGCCGTCTCGAAGAAGGCGCGGGCCTTCGGGTCGCTCACCGGGCGATAGTCGGGGAAGACCATGGGGATCAGGCCCGCGTCCGAGGCTCCCTGGACATTGTTCTGCCCCCGCAGAGGGTGCAGCCCCGTGCCGGGCCGGCCGACCTGGCCGGTCAGCAACGCCAGGGTGATCAGGCACCGCGCGTTGTCGGTCCCGTGCACATGCTGCGAGATCCCCATGCCCCAGAACACGATCGAGGCCCGCGACTTCGCATAGGTCCGAGCGACCTGGCGCAGGGTGTCGGCGTCGATCCCGCAAAGCCCGGCCATGGCCTCCGGCGAGAACGCCCCCATACGCTCGCGAAGGGCGTCGAACCCCTCGGTATGGAGCTCGACATAGGCCCTGTCGTAAAGCTCCTCCACCAGAATCGTGTGGATCAGGCTGTTGAGCAGGGCCACGTCGGTCCCGGGCCGGAACCTCAGGTCGAACTTCGCGAGGCGGCTCAGGGCCTGGCCGCGGGGGTCGGCCACGATCAGCGTTGCGCCGCGCTTCACGGCGTTCTTCATGAACGTGGCCGCGACCGGATGATTGACCGCGGGGTTCGCCCCGATCACGAAGATCACCTCGGCCAGGGCGCACTCGGAGAACGGCGCGGTGACCGCCCCCGAGCCGATCGTCTCGATGAGCGCGGCCACCGACGAGGCGTGACACAAACGCGTGCAATGGTCCACATTATTGGATCCGAACCCCGTCCTCACGAGCTTCTGGAAGAGGTACGCTTCCTCGTTCGAGCCCTTCGCCGAGCCGAAACCGGCGAGCGACCTCGGCCCATGCTCGGCCTTGATGCGGGCCAGGCCCGAGGCCGCCAGGCCCAGCGCCTCGTCCCACGAGGCCTCGCGAAAGTGGGTCCAGGGGTTCGCGGGATCGACCTCGATATGGCCTCCGCGAGGCGCGTCGTCGCGGCGGATCAGAGGGACGGTCAGGCGGTGGGGGTGGTGGATGTAGTCGAACCCGAATCGCCCTTTCACGCACAGGCGGTTGTGGTTCGCGGGGCCGTTCCGCCCGTCCACCTGCACGATCCGGTGATCCGCGATCTGGTATGTGGTCTGGCACCCCACGCCGCAATAGGGGCACAGGCTCTCGACCGACTTCTCGGGCGTGACCGCCCGGTTGCCGTCGTCGCCGAGCACGGATTTCGGCAGGAGGGCGCCGGTGGGGCAGGACTGGACGCACTCGCCGCACCCCACGCAGGTGCTCTGGCCCATGGGGTCGGCCTGGTCGAACACGATCTCGGCGTGGTGGCCTCGCAGGGCCATGCCGATCACGTCGTTGACCTGGACCTCCCGGCAGGCGCGGACGCACAGGCCGCACTGGATGCAGGCGTCGAGCTGCACGGCCATGGCCGGATGGGAGAGGTCGGGCTCGGCCTTGTGGCCCCTCGCGGGGAAGCGACTTCCGGTGACGTGCATCCGCTCGGCCCACCGCCAGAGCTTCGAGTCGG
>JANOBY010000097.1:0-4574 GCA_031411935.1 Planctomycetales bacterium
GGTCCGCCCAAGCTCTCGCTCACCAACGTGAGGTTCAACAAGAGCATGGCGGGGCGGTTCTCCCCCGCCGAGGACGCGAAGCCGCAGGACTACAGCACCGCCACGTTCCTCGGGTCGGTCGAGGCCGTGATGGCCAAGGTGCCCGACGAGACGATCGAGATCGACTCCGACCGCCTCCCGCCCGACTTCTATCGCATCGTCTCCCAGAAGCTCGACGTGCAGGTCGAGCCCCCCGGACCCCAGGCCGTGAAGGCCCCGGGCAAGGACAAGCCGGATGATCGCGTGCTGCTCGACGCCTCGGGCGGGGCCAAAGCCTTCACCCCCCGCACCGCGATCGACGGCGACCGGATCACGTACGACTCGCTCAACGAGCTCTCCTACGTGTACGGAGGCCCCTCGGGAGTCGGGGTCGTGAACCAGGACGGGGCCGGCCAGCCCGCGACCACGGGCCGGGGCTCGGCCCTGTTCCACAACCACAAGACCGGCCTCACGCAGCTGATCGACCCGCAGACCTTCCAGATCATCGACCCCGGAAGCGGCAAGAGGACGAAGCTGCCCAGCATGATCCCCCCTCCGCCCGCCGCCCGCGGGGCCGCCGGAGAGGCCCTCCCCCAGAAGGCCCCCATCCGCCGCAACATGGCCGACCCCGCCGAGCAAGCCAAGAGGCTCCGCCTGCCTGGCCAGAGCGACAAGGACCGCCGAGGCTTCTCGGGACGATAAGCCGACCCTCGGCGCGCTCGGTCCGCGGCCCGCTCCCAGTCTGGCCCTCGACCCCCGATCGGGGGAGAGGGCGGACGCAAAGCGTCCGGGTCAGGCGGCTTCGGCGTGGCGAAGGCCCAGGATCTCGACGGGCCCGGCGGCCCTCACCCGGCTGCGGCCAGCCTCTCCTCCAGAGGGGGAGAGGCGTACCTGGGGCGGGGGTGCTTGGCGTGTTCGCCGGTCTGGAACCCGCAGCACGACGAGCCGGAGCCGGCGGACATGCCCCGCAAGGTCTTGTCTTGATGCGAGATGCGGCGGTTTACCGCCCGCCCAGGCCGATGAGCAGGCGGGAGCCGTCGGGGAGCATCTTGTCGCAGAAGAAGAGCTGGTTGGGCGGGGTCCGGACGATGGTGGCGAACTCGTTCTGGCCGTTCAGCTCGAGGGCGAACTTGAAGAGGAGGTTGCCCTCGGGGTCAGCCGCCGAGGTCAGGTCGGCGCCCGCGACCCAGCCGTCGCCCAGCTCCACGGTCAGGCCCTGGCCCAGGGTCAGGCGCTTGCTCTCGCTCTTCAGGAGCTTGAAGCTGTGCCCCGGGAAGAGCTTCCTGAGCTGGGGCTCGATCTTCTTGAGGTTCCCGTCGACCCGGTTCCCGCCGGGGGTGGCGAGGATGCCGAACATCGTGACCTGAAGGGCCGGAACTCCCTGCGGCTGCTGGGCTTGCGCCGAGGATCCGGGCAGCCCGAGCGCGGGGGACAGGGCGAGGCCCGCCCCGATCAAGGCCAGGATCCGGCGGCGCGAGGGGCGGCCCACTAGAGGGATTCCATGTAGTTGAGCACGTCGAAGTCGGCGGCCACCATGTCGGTGTCGGCGGCGTCGGCGACCACCGACTCGTCGGACACGTGCACCGTGGGCACGGTGCCCGCGGGGCCGTCCAGGGTCACGATCAGGGTCGTGCCGGGCCGCGCGGTGAATTCCATAACCGGGGCCGAGGCCCTGCCGCCCGTGCGGTGATTCCAGGCCAGCCCGCCCGCGATCAGGAGGCCCGCGGCCTGCGCGGCGACCATCGAGGCCAGCCCCCAGCGCTTCCATCGCGGGGCCGGGGCGAACGGGACCAGCGCGGGCTGTTCGGCCGCGATCACGACCCGGGTCCACATGGCGTCGAACGCGTCGGCCGAGGGTTCGGCGGGCCGGGTCAGATCCCAGACCGTTTGCAGTTCATGGACTTGCGCCGAGAATGAGGCGCACTTCGGGCAGTCGGCCAGGTGCAGGGCGAGCGCGGCGCGGTCGAGCGTCCCGCTCGGGGTCGAAAGCTCGCGGATCACCGTGTCGCAACGCATTCCAGTCTCCTCAATCTCGCTCGATTCGTCCCGGTCAGGTCAACCCGTCCACACCTTCGAGATACGACTGCAACTTCTGTCTCGCGGAGAAGATCCGGCTCATGATGGTGCCGATGGGGACGTCCTGAACGATCGCTATCTCTTTATAACTTAGCCCGGCCTCGGCGAACAGGACAAACGCGGAGCGGGTCACGGGGGAGAGTCGGTCGAGGGCGGCGTTCAGGCTTTTCTTGAGGTCCTCGCGATGAAGGCCCAGGGCCGGGTCATCGTGGATGGCCGCTTCGGCCCCTCCCTTCTCCGCGTCGTCGATCCTGACCGTGGGGCGTCTCTTGCGTTTTCGGCCCGCGTCGAGCGCGGCGTTGTGGACAATTTTGAGGAGCCAGGTCAGGAATCCGCTGCGGCCGTCGAAATCGTCTAGGTGACGCAGGGCCTTCACGAAGGCGTCTTGCACCGCGTCCTGGGCGTCCTCCTCGTTACCGAGCAACCGGTACGCCACGCGCTGGGAGATCCCGAAATGGCGGCGGAAGAGTTCCTCCCGGGCGGCGGGGTTCCCCTGACGGGCCTGATCGACCAGAACCTCGTTGGGGGTCACGGCAACCGCCTGGGCCTCGGGCATTCGCGGTTCCTCTCCCTCGGCTCCCGGCCTCGCCCCTCATCAAGATCGACGTTGGGGATGCCTGGGTTATTCATAAATCGTTTCACGCAGAGACGCAGAGGGAACGCGAAGGACGCGGAGAAGACAGGGAGGACAGTTTACCAGGCCCTTCCTCATTCTCTACGCCCTCGGCGGATCTCCGCGCCCTCGGCGTGAAACGGATTGCCGGGCCTTTCCGCCGAGGGGATGCGGGGGGCGCAGAAAGGAGGAAGGGTGATCCCCCTCGTTCCCATGCTCCGCGTGGGAATGCCGTCTTCGAGGCTCTGCCTCGGACTCTCCGGGAGGCCACCTCTGCGGGCTGAAGGGAAGGTGGCTGTCCCTCGATGGCGACGCGGAGCCTGGGAACGAGGGGAAATTGGCTTCGTTTTGGGTTCGTTTTGGCTTCGTTTTGGCTTCGTTTTGGCTTCGTTTTCCGGCGGTGCGTGGGGTTGAGCTGTCCGGACAACGGAACCTAACTCCTTGGCAGGCCGTCAATTTCGCACGATTTCGCCCTTCGGCCTGGGCGGCCAAATTGGGTTCGTTATGCAAATTCACGTTTTCGCGCCGCACCGGATTTCTGGCGGTCGGGCCGTGCCCGTGGCGAGGGTCCTGATTGTCAAGGAGCGGTGAAGGTGCTTCGGAGCCCCATCCCTCCTTACTATCGTGGCGTCCCGGGTCCCCGATCGCCGAGGGGAGCCGGGCCGCTCCTCGGCCTCTGTCCCCAGGCCCCGGATTTCTCCCGACCCGGCCCGCATCGCAGGGACGGAGGGAAGCCCCGTGCCTGAGGTCAGCGGCCCCGGCCGCCGAAGAGGCGATCATACCACGGGATCCGCTGCGGCAGTCGGGGTTCGCCACCGCGCGGGGTCGAACGGGCCAGTTCAGGCTCAAGCTCGGCCAACTGCGCACGCGCCCAGTCCAGGGCCCTCTCGGGTGGGTAGGACTCGCCCGCTTGCGGGTCGACGAGCAGGCCGCCACTCGCATGGCCTAATGCGCCGGCTGCCAGGAGGGAAGAGGCGAAATCCCTCAGGTCGGAATGCGTGACCAGCGTGACCGAGAAGTCGCATCCGGCCGGCGCCCCGAGTCCGTCCCGCTCCGACTCGTCGATCGTGGCGCTGAAATACTCGAAGCCAGCCTCGCCACCGCGGAACTGACAGGGCCGGAAGCCGATGGAGGAATACACGTCGAAGTCGGTGTCCAGCTCGACCGGGAATCCGGCGTCACGGATCGCCTGTTGCCACCGCTGGGGCGAGGGCATTGCCGAACGGGCCAGGTAGACGATGAGATCGACGGACACGCTTCGCCTCCTTGACGCCTGACACCCCAGCTCAGCGGACCCGGCCCCAGACGGGTGATTCACGTCGATGGGAAGACCGCGGCCCGTGGCCAACGTCCGCTGATGCAACCGCTCAGGTGCCTGGCGGTCGCACGGCCACGCCAAGGGTCCGGCGGTCGGATCCGCTGCCTACGCCCCACCGACCGGGGCCCGGACCGTCAAACTCAAGAAACATCTCCGTCGGCAAACCTGGCGTGCGGACGACCACCAACAGGGGGTCACGACCACTGACGAGCCAGGCGCTCTCGCCCGCCTCTCGCCGCTGGAACAACACCTCCGCTTCCGGGGTGTCGAACAGGTCGGCCCGGACGGGAACGGCGATGAACACGCACTCACCCGACGGCTCACCAAGGTCCACGCTACAAAGCATGAACCCCAGGTGCGCGCCGACCGCATTCTGGAGTGCCACGCCTTTCATGGTGTCCCCCCCCGAGCCGCTTGATCTCTCCTCGGCGTCTCCGCGTGAAACGCCTTTTACCGGCGAGCGACCGGGTTCCGCAGAGTGCCCAGGCCCTCGATTTCCACTTCCACCACGTCTCCGGGCTGGAGCCATACGGGGGGCTTGCGGGCCAT
>JANOBY010000098.1:0-15662 GCA_031411935.1 Planctomycetales bacterium
CCTATCATCGTGACCATCGGGAATCCCGACTTGCCCGAATTGGTCGGATGGGGTATCCCCTCGCTCGGCGAACCCGGCCGCCTCAATGCGGTTGCGGCCGGGGCGTATTCCGGGCGGAGGGATTGACGATGGGGATCGGACGGGGCTGGCGACGATCCTTGCTGGTTGCGGCCCTGGCCTGTACGGCGGGGTGCCGATTTACGCCGGTTCGTCGCCCGGACCCGATCGCGGACCACGAGCGGAAGAACGGGAGCGAGGCCTCGCTGGACGCTCCGCCCGCGGCCTCGCCTCTGCCGGCCCTGCCCCCGCTGGTCCCGGTGGACGACAAGGAAGCCTTCCAGGCCACGGCGACGCCGACCCCGTTGCTCGACGCCGCCGCCGCCCGCGCCGCGGCCATCCAGGAGATCCAGGCCCACCTGCCTGATGCCCCGATCCTGGAGCCCGCCACCCGGCCCGACCCGCCGACCGAGCCCCTGCCGGCCCCGAGCGTCGATCCCCAGGTCACCCCCGTCCAGTTCGAGGTGCCCTCCCCGCCCGCCGCCCCCCCGACCGGCACCGCGCCCCCGAGCGAAACCGTGCCCTTGCCCGTGCCCGTGCCTCCACAGGAGACCGCCGACGAGCCCGCCGTCGATCCCTGGGACGCGAGTCTGGAGCAGCTCAGGCGGCTCGCCCGCGAACGTCAGCGAGACGGGGGGACCGAGGCCGAGACCTGGAACACGCGCGAGCGGGTCCTGGAAAGCCTGTCTCGGGGCCAGGATGACTCGCTCTGGGAGCCGGTCGCCGCCGCGCTGGCCTCCCCCGTGAAGGAGACGCCGCCCGCCCCCGAGGAGCCGGACCTGACGATCCTCGACCTGAAGCTCTGCCGCAAGGTTGCGGGGTTCGGACGCACCGAGGACCTCTCCCCGTCCGACTGCAAGCCGGGCCAGCAGATGCTGATCTATTGCGAGCTGGACGGGCTCCGCGACGAGGTCGTGGACGACGAATTCCGTTCCCGGCTCTCGGCCCAGGTTGAGGTCATCCGCGTGTCGGACGGGGCCCGCGTGTGGCAGGCCGACCTCGGCGAGCAGGAGGACCGGTGCCGTCGCCGTCGCCGCGACTTCTACGCCAATTATCGGATCCAGTTGCCCGCCGACCTGCCCGCCGGGTCGTATGAGGTGAAGCTCGGGGTGTCGGACCGGATCGGCAAGCACGACGCCGAGCGGAGCGTCCCGATCGCGGTCTCTCGCTGATCGGCCCCCTTCGCGGATGCGAAATCGCCCCCGTCGCCGGGTGTCGTGCTTGCCAAAGCCCCCCTGCCGGGAGACAATGCCTACATCCAATCGTGCAGACGGTGCGGGGATGAAGGGGTGATGCTCATGCGGAACGCGCGTTGGGGCCTTCGCTTGCTCGGGATCCTGACCGGTTCGGGCCTGTGCCTGGGCGGTGCCGCGCTCATGGCGCAGGATACCCCCACAGACACCCCAACGCCCTCGACCAAGGCCCCCAAGGCCAAGAAGGGCCTCGGCAAGTCCGTCGCCAAGAAGGGGGAGATGGACGACGAGAAGCCCGAGGGCGACATGCCCAGGGCCAAGGGCAAGCGGGGGGCGGCCAGGACCACCAAGAAGGCCGAGACCAAGGCCGCTACGCCCGCACCTGCGCCCGCCCCGGCCACAGCCGCGGCCGACTCGGCGATCAAGTTCTCGCGAGACGTGGCGCCGATCCTCGTGGGCAACTGCGTGGGGTGCCACAACCCGAGGACCAAGGCCCGCAACGGCGGGTTCGACCTGAGCACGTTCAACGGGCTTATGGCGGGCGGCAAGTCGGGCAAGGTCATCGTGGGCGGGAAGCCCGAGGAGAGCCGCCTGGTGGAGCTGGTCTCCACCCAGGACATGCCCCGGGGCAACCGCGGGAAGCTCTCGGAAGAGGCCGTGGGCCGGATCGAGCGATGGGTCAAGGCCGGCGCCCTGCTCGACGCCGGGGTCGAGGCCACCGCCGCTCTCGAGAAGATCGCGGCCACGCCCGAACAGCTCCGCCAGCTCGAACTGGCCAGGCAGACGCCCGAGCAGCGCGACAAGAAGATCCAGGAGGTCGCGGCCGATCGCTGGAAGAAGGCGAGCTCCAAGGGCTCGCCCGAGATGACCGCCGGCAAGAACTTCCTGCTCTTCAGCAACCTCCCGAAGCCCCGCGCCGAGCGTCTCTTGAAGAGCATGGAGGCCCAACGCACCTCCCTCGGGGGGATTCTCGGCCGGGAAGGCTCCAAGGCCCTGAGCGGCCCCGAGAAGATTAGCCTCTATGTATTCAACGACGTGGCCAGCTACGTCGAGTTCGTGCGGTCGGTCGAGAGCCGCGAGAACGAACAGGGGATCGAGGCCCACGGCCGCCTGGACGTGGAACAGCCCTACGTGGCCGCCGTGGATCCCCTGAACGGAGGCGAGGAAGCCGCCCCCGCAAAAGCCAAGGCCCCCCGATCGAAGAAGGCCGCGACCGAGGCCGAGTCCGGGCCCGACCGAAGCCTCGCGGGCGTGGTCTCCGAAGCCCTGGGCGCCTCCGCCGCGAATGCCGGGGGCAAGCCCCCGAGGTGGCTCTCGCAGGGCCTGGGCGCCTATCTTGCCCTCCAGATCGACCCTCGCGGCAGCACCTATTACAGCAAGATGCGATCCGCCGCCGGCCAGCAATATGGCCTGGGCTGGGACGCGAAGGCCAACGAGACCCTGGGCGACCAGGGCGACCCCGAGACCGTCCGCGCCCTGGGCTTCAGCCTGTGCGAATGGATGGGCACCAGCCACCGCGCCGAGTTCCCCTACTTCGTGCAGGGGTTGCTCGCGGGCCGCGAGAAGCTGGACGAGGCGGTCCGCGGATGCTTCGGAGACCAGGTCGGCCGTCAGGACTTCCTCGACGAATGGGGCGCGTTCGTGGCGAGCCGGTACGGCACCGGGCGGAGGCGTTGAGAGTCATGGACAGCCCCGAACCGACCGCCGACGACTACTTCATCCCCGCGGGTTCGGGGACGCACCGCACGCTGTTCCCCGGCGTCCAGGCGCTGATCACCTGCGGCGATCGGATGATGTTCTCGGTCGTCCATCTCGAACCCCATAGCGTGGTGACCGAGCATTCGCACCCCCACGAGCAGATGGGCATCCTCCTGTCGGGCAAGGTCGAGTTCCTCATCGGCGGGATCGCGCGGATCCTGACCGCCGGCGACATCTGGCGCATCCCCGGCGGAGTCGTGCACAAGGTCGTCACGCTCGACGAGCCTTCCGTGGCCCTGGACGTGTTCCACCCGATCCGAGAAGACTATCGCTGACCGGCCCTGGGCGGGATTACGCGGGGCGGCGAGGCCGAGCGGTACGGCGAATGCCAACGGTCAGGGGCCTTCAGGTTTTTTCGGCGCTTGACGCTCTTTTCGGACGCCCGGCGGCGTTACGATGATCCCTACGCCCTGCGCAAAAGAGCGATCCCTTCGCCCGAGGTCTCTGATGGCCAAGAAGAAGAGCAAGCCCGCCAAGAAGGCTCCCAGGTCGCGAGCGAAGCCGGACCCCGAGGCCCAGGCCCTGGAAGGGCTCATGCGCGAGGTGATCGACGGGCTCCTCGTCGGTCGTGGGGCCCCCGAAACGCCCCTGGAACGGGCGCAGGTGACCCTGGAAAAAGCGTTCGAGGAGACGAGCCCCGCGAAACGGGCCAGGATCGCGAAGAAGGCCCTGACGATCTCGCCCGATTGCGCCGACGCCTACCTCCTTCTGGCCGAGCAGGCGGACTCCCGCAAGGACGCCCTGTCCCTGTACGAGAAGGCCGTGGAGGCCGGGCAGAGGGCCCTCGGGCCGGAGATCTTCGCCGAGGAAGTGGGCCACTTCTGGGGCCTGCTGGAGACCCGCCCCTACATGAGGGCCCGCGAGGCCCTCGCGCACCTGCTCTGGACCCTCGGCCGTCGCGACGAGGCCGCCGATCACCTCCTGGAGATGCTCAAGCTCAACCCGGGGGACAATCAGGGGGTCCGCTACAACCTCGCGTCGTGGCTGCTCGACCTGGACCGGGACGCCGAACTGGAACGCCTGCTGAAGCAGTACGACGAGGAGTCGGCCACCTGGGCCTACACGCGAACCTTGCTCGCCTTCCGCCGCCATGGAGATTCCGCCGAGGCGAAGAAGCGGCTCAAGGCCGCGATCAAGGCGAACAGGTACGTCCCGGCCTACCTCACCGGCGACGACCCCCTGCCCGTCGAGCAGCCGCCCTACTACACGCCCGGCGAGGAGAGCGAGGCCGTGATCTACGCCGCGGGGGGCCTCTCCGCATGGCGATCGACCTCCGGCGCGATCACCTGGCTGCAAAAAGCCGCCAAGGGCCCGAGCAAGGCCAGAAAGAAGACCCGGGAGCCCCGGGCCGAGGGGCCCACGGCCGCGACGAAGAAGAAGCTCCTCAAGCTCGATCGGGACCTCGACGTGTGGCAGGCGGATTGCCGGCCTCTGGGCAGCCTCGTCGCGATGGAGGGCGAGATGGTCCAGCCCTGGATGGTGCTGGTCTCCAGCCCCGAGAGCGGCCTGATCCTCGCGCAGGCGCTTCTGATGGAACCGGCCTCGGCGGCGACCCTCTGGGACGTGCTGGCCCAGGCCATGAGCGACCCGTCCTCCGGAGCGCCCCTGCGCCCCGCGCGGATCGAGTACCGAGGCGGCCCCGTGTGGAACGAGCTCACCCCGCACCTGGAAGAGATCGGAATCGAGTGCGCGGAGGCCGACGAGCTCCCGCAGATCGACGCTCTGGTCGCCCACCTGACCGAGCACCTCACGCGGGACGAGCCGCCCGGGGTGCTCGACATGCCGGGCGTGACCCCCGAGCAGGTCGCGTCCTTCTACCGCGCCGCGGCGGCCTTCTACCGCCGGGCCCCGTGGAAGAAGATGGGCTTCGAGCAGGCGATCCGGATCCAGAGCGAGAACTACGAGAGCGGGCCCTGGTACGCCGTGGTCATGGGGCAATCGGGCATGACCCTGGGCGTGGCCCTCTACGAGGACCTCAAACTTCTGAAGAAGCTCTGGAGCGGGACGCTTTCGGACGAGCAGAACGCCCGGCAGACCGTGGCCCTGACCGTCACCTACGACCCCGAGACCCTCATGCCGTCGGCCGACCTGCTGGCCTTCCGCGAGCACCGCTGGGAGGTCGCCGGGCCCGAGGCCTACCCCGTGGTCTTCCGCAAGGAAAAGGGGCTCGTGATGCGGCCACCGCTCTCCTGGGAGCTTGAGCTCCTGGAAGGCTGCCTCAGGGCCATCCCCGAGCTCGTGGCGAAGTACGACCCCGGCGACACCAGGCCGCACCGCATGGTCGTCCCCGTGGCCGCGGGCGAGCTGCCGATCGTCCTGTCCTGGGTCGAGGGGGATTGACCGTCCTCGCCGTCCGCGACCGCCTTGACCTCGGCCCCGCGCTTATCGTTCATTGGTAGGCGATGACGAACCGGGACCGGTCCCGGCTCGTCGGCGATGGGTTCTCGATCGGGAGCGGGGATGGCGATCAGGCAGTCCGATGCGCTGGAGGTCAAGCGGGTCAAGGGCAAGGGGCGAGGGGTATTCGCCCGAAGGACCATCGCCAAAGGCGAGGTCTTCGAGACCTGCCCCGTGCTGGTCCTCACGAAAGACGCCATCCCCGACTACGCCCACGGGATCGGCCCCTATGTGTTCGAGTGGGGCGAGGGCAAGCTCGCGCTCACCCTGGGCTTCGGATCGCTCTACAACCACTCCTACAAGCCCAACGCCCGTTACGACGACGTGGGGCCGCAGGCCAAGGCCTTCACGGCCCTGCGCACGATCGCCGCCGGAGAGGAGATCACCGTCAACTACAACGGCGACCCCGCCCGCAAGAAGAAGGTCTGGTTCGATGTGGTGGACGAGCCCAAAAAGCGGACGCGAAAGCCCAGGCCCGACGTCGCGGGGTAACGCCTCGGCCTCAGGAGCCCGAGGGGCGAATCCCTCGCCCCCGGAACGGGTCGAACTGACCGCGAGACGTCTTCAGGGCCTCGAACGCCTCGAGCCTCGGCCTCATCGCGTCGAGGATCTCGTCGAGCGACCACACGTGATAGTCGTGCCCGTCAAATCCCACGTCGAGCGCCGGCCAGCAGTCGCCGTCCTTCAGCGGACCCGCCCCCGGATTCTTCTGATACAGGGCGTGGACGTGCCCATAGAGGTGCAGGTTGGGCTCGGCCAGCGTCGTGTGGTGCTGGCCGTTCCAGGTGACCATGGGGTAGTGGTTCAGGGTGAGCCTCACCCCCCGGTCGCGGATCTCGGTCTGGTGATGGGTCGATGCGAACAGGTCGCGGATCCTCGGGTCGTCGTGGTTGCCCCACACCAGGTGGACCGTCCGGCATTGGATCTGGTCGCGGAACCAACGGCTATTCCTGAGATAGTCTCCGCCCCGGCCGAAGGCCCAGTCGCCCAGGCACCAGAGCACATCGTCGGCGCCCACGCGGGCGTTGATGTTCGCCACGAGACCCCGGTTCATGTTGTCCACCGACTCGTCGCTCATGCGGAGCGAGGAGAGGTCGCCCCGGGCGTCGTGATCGAGGAACGACTCGCGATCGGACTCCGTCATGAACGGGATGCGGCGGCAGAACTTCAGGATGTTGCCGTGAAACGCGTGCGGGTCCGAGCAATAAAACGTCTTCATGCAAATCTCTCCACCGGCCCGATTGCCGGTCTCCGGGCGTTCCCCTCGGGATCTTCTCCCGACATCGTAGCAGCCCCACGGGTTCGCCCGCCACGCTCGCTTGACCCCAACGTCTTACATTTGTAAGATTTCGACGTATAGCCGCTCTCCGCCTACCGCGAGGTGCGCCATGGCGATGTCCTCCGTCGCACTCGATCAACACGACCGACTCCGCGGGACCCTGCTGGGCACGGCCCTGGGCGATGCTCTGGGTCTGCCCGCCGAGGGGATGGGGGCACGATCGGTGGCGCGTCGCTTCGGACGGATGGACCGCTTCCGGCTGATCGGGCGAACCGGCTTCGTGTCCGACGACACCGAGCAGGCGGCGATCCTGGCCCAGAGCCTCGCGCGGCATCCGGACGACCTTGAAGCCTGCGTGAAGGCGTTCCGCCGATCGCTCCTGGGCTGGTTCGCCCGTCTGCCCTGGGGCGTGGGGAGGGCCACCGTCCTCTCATGCCTGAGAATCCTGCTGGGGATCTCCCCGAGCGGTGTGAGGTCGGCGGGCAACGGCTCCGCGATGAGGTCCGCGATCCTCGGGACGTTCTTCGCGGACGATCCTCGCCGCAGGGCCGAGTTCGGACGCAAGCTGGCCGAGGTCACGCATCGGGACGAGCGGGCGGTCGAGGGCGCCCTGTTTGTGGCCGAGATGGCCGCCATGCTGGCGCGTAGGGGGCCGGGAGACTCGCTCGCGGACGCGTTTTCCAGGGCCCGCAGCGTGGTCACGAATCCGCAGCTTGGCGAGTCCATCGACCTCGCCGCAAGCCTCGCAGATCGGGGCGCGGGGACGTTCGAAGCCGCCGAAGCCTGCGGAACCTCGGGATTTGTCGTCCACACCCTGAGCTTCGCGACTTTCGCCTTTCTGAGCCATGCCGACGCCCCCATGAAGGCGCTGGGGGAGACCATCAGCGCGGGGGGAGATACCGACTCGATCGCCGCCATCGTGGGAGGATGGCTCGGGGCCCTTCACGGCGAGACGGGCCTGCCCGCGGACCTGCTTGGCCGGATCCACGATGGCCCGTTCGGTCCGACCCACCTCCGAGCCCTGGCTGCGTGCCTGAACGCCGCGAACCGGGGGGAGCCCACGCCCGTGCCGGTCTACTCGTGCGCGGGGGCCCTGGCGAGGAATCTGGCCCTGTACCCGGTGATCCTCGGTCACGGGCTTCGCCGTCTGCTCCCCTTCTGACGGGTCGGCGGGGCCGTTCCGGCGCTGAGGTTTGGCGGCGGCCTTCGGGCGATTCCCTGACCGTCGGGGCGATGGCCCTTCTGCGCCCCGAGGTCAGGCCATCCCATGCTTCTTCAGCTTGCTGAAAAACGTGCTGCGGGGCATGCCCAGGAGGCGGGCCGCCTCGCTCTTGATCCCTCGGGCCTCGAGCAGGGCGTCCACGAGCCGGCTCTTCTCGAACGCCTCGGCCTCGGCGTCCATCGGCTCGATCCGGTCTCGCGCCGACGCCGACCATGACGGCTCGGGACGTGCCCGCGAGGTCGCGGCGGGGACGCCCAGGGCCACGGGTCTCGCCCTCTTGCGCGAGGGCCGGCGTACCTCGCTGGGGAGGTCTTCGAGCACGAGCGACGGGCCCTCGGCCAGGACCACGGCGCGTTCGATCACGTTCTCCAGCTCGCGGATATTGCCGGGCCAATCGTAGGCGACCAGGACCTCGACCGCCTGGTCCTCGATCCTCGACACGGGCTTGCCCACCCTCTGGGCGTGGCGGGCGAGGAAGTGGACGGCCAGCTCGAAGATGTCCTCCCTACGCTCCCGCAACGAGGGCGTGCGGATGCTGATCACGTTCAGGCGATAGTACAGATCCTCGCGAAAACGTCCTTCCTCGATCAGGCGTTCCAGGTCCTGATGCGTGGCCGCAACGATCCGCACGTCCACGGACACGGATTGCGAGCTGCCCACGCGCTCGAAGGCCATCTCCTGGAGGACCCGCAGGAGCTTCGTCTGCGTCTCGAGGTTGATGTCGCCGATCTCGTCGAGGAAGAGCGTCCCGCCGTCGGCCTGCTGGAACCTCCCCACGCGGTCGCGGTCGGCCCCGGTGAACGCCCCCCTCACGTGCCCGAAAAGCTCGGATTCGAGCAGGTTCTGCGAGAGCGCCGCGCAGTGGACCTTCACGAACGCCTTGCCCGCGCGTGCGCTCCCGGAATGGATCGCCTCAGCCAGAAGCTCCTTGCCGGTGCCGCTCTCGCCCCGGATCAGCACGGCGGACGGGCTGGCCGCGACCTTGCGCGCGACGTCCAGCATGGTGCACACGGCCTTGCCCGAGCCCTTGATGGGCCCGAAGATGTTGGGGCTGGAGCCTGACGGATCGGCGGAGGCGGCCGGAGACGGGTTCTCCTGGCGGGCCCTGCCCGTGATCTGGTCCTGAAGGATCAGGATCCTCCTCTGCTGCTCGGCGATCTTCTCGACCTTCTCGTGCAGCTCGTGGTTGAGCGTCTCGAGCGTGGCCTGGGTTTCGGCCGAGTGCAGAGCGAGGGTCGCCACCGAACCGAGCGCGGCGAGGAACGCCAGCTCCTCGTCCTCGTAGGGCATGCCGCTGCGCTTCGGCCCCAGGACCAGCATCCCGGCGAGTCCTCCGTCGGCCTGGAGGGGCGTGGCGATCTCGCCCCCGAGCGAGATCAGGGCATCGGCCGCGGGGTCGGTCTCCCCCGAGATCTGCATGGAGAGCTGGGGCCGGAACGCCTTCCGATCGTCGCCCAGACGGACGAGCAGAGGGTTGGTGTCCAGCAGCCGCTTGTCCTCGGGCTGGGGGCCACGACAGGCCGCGAGCGAGTACGACGCCCCCTCGCGATCCAGCAGGTAGATCGAGCCCCACTCCACCCGGAGGACCTCGCCGGCCGCGTCGAGCAGGCGGCGGGCGAGCGTCGAGGGATCCACCAGCCGGTCCACGGCCACGCTCATCTTCTTCATGGCCTGGTCGAACTTGTACTTCTCACGGTGGAAACGGCGGTCGATGGCCGTCTGGAAGCGCTGCCTCGCCACGCTCGAGAGGATCAGCACCATGATCGCCGTGAGGCACGCGACCACGGTCCCCATCGACTTGGACTTCACCATCAACTGGTCGCCGATGAGCAGCGTGCCCACCACGAGCCCGCCCGAATAGAGGAGCCCCGCCGTCACGCTCACCACCAGGTAAACGAGGCCCCGGTTCAGGATCCGCTCGGCCTGCATGAGCCGGTAGCGGGTGATCGACATGGCGTAGGCCACGGTATAGAGCAGCGACACAATAAACATGGGCCAGGCCGAGCGCGTCATGCCCAGCCGAGCCGGGTCGATCGTGGCGTCCCAGAGGATCCAGGTGATCGGCATGAACGACAGGACGGTGGCCAGCAGGATCCAGCGGACCTGGTTCCGCTCGATCGGCGTCTTCGACGTCCGGTAGCTGTGGAACAGGCAGGCGAAGCAGACCACGAACAGCACCGCCGCCAGCACCACGTAGCTCAGCGCGAAGGTCCGCAGGAGGAAAAGGGCCACAACCACGTCATTGCCGCCCGGCCTCCAGCGAGACCAGAACATGGTGCTCCACATCCCGACCAGCGCCACGATCGGCGTCCCGTAGATCAAACCCATCATCAACCGCCGTCGCGACTTCAGGAGCGGATGCTCGCGGGGAAAGACGAGGTAGAAGTGCAAGCTCACCACCGGCATGAAGACCGCGAACGCCGCGAACAGGAAGATCAGAGGCGAGAACACCACGATCTGCGACCAGTGATAGCCGCCCATGAAGGCGCCCACCGTGACCACGCAGAGCCAGAAGAACACCCGCGCCGGCACGTCCCAGGGCCTCATCCAGAGGACCCTCGCGCCCACGGCGAAGATGATCATCTCCTGCAAGAACCAGAGGAACGACCACACATACGACGCGGTCGGGGGCCTCTGCACGCGGACCTGCCCGCGCCGTTCCTTTCCGTCGGCGTCGAGCCAGCGGACCTCCACGACCTCGCCCACCTCCGACCCGATCTCGCGGATGGACCGCACATAATCGGTGTAGTGCGTGATCCGGTTCGGCCCCATCGTGGTCAGGTCGTCGCCGATCGCGGGAGGTTGCGAACTCCAGATCGTGCCCGTTCCGGGATCGCGACCGACCCGGATCGCCCCGGGATCGGGCGAGCTGAGCCACACGTAGGGAACGACCTCCTTCACCTTCTTGCCGAACACGCACCGGATCCCGATGTCGCCGGCGGTCGCGACCGTCCAGAGGACAACCGCGGAGTAGAGGACCACGAAGAACGAGATCAGACTCACGACCCATCGGTTCGTCCAGCCCGAGGCCATCCACCCCACGCGAGGGCGATCTGCTCCGCTCACAAAACCGGTGCGGAACGGCATGGGCTCGCGAGGCAAGCTGGTCATGAGGGGAGGACTTTCACCGGTGAAGCGTCAAGGTGCGGCTGCATGCGTGTCCTTAACACCATACCTCTTCGGCGCCGAACATCAATGGCGAAACGGCCAAATCTCGGCGCCGACACCCGACGATTCGGCGCGCCGAGGCCATGATCGTCAGCGGAGCACTGGTAAGCCAAAGACGATCTGAAAAAAACTTTGCCGCCGACCATATCGATCCACGGAGAGCCGAAAAGGGGCAGGTCTACAAACTCTGGAGACTCTAAGCGGAGTTTGCAGGGTTGGAGATCAGGGCCTGCGGAGGATAGGCAACCTAACCGAGCACAAACGTTCGGCGCCGAACCGGACTTCGGCGCCACTGCAAGCTGCTTGCGCGCCGAGACCGGATGCCGTTAGAGGTTGATCGGGCGAGACCTTGCCGGTGTGGAACGTAACGTGCCTTGGAATCACCCACACGCTCTGAATCCACATCTTGCTCTGATTCGCCACGAGGTTCCGCATGAGGCTCGCAACGAAGCACCAGGCCGCCTGGCTTGGTCTCGAGGATTGTGGCATCGCCGAGGTCACGCGAAACCCCAGCCGATTCGGTTCGACGGAGATGGTTCGGATGGGGCGCGGCGAGCCGATCGTCCTCCTGCCCGGACTGGCGGGGGGATGGCGGCTCCTGGCTCCTCTGGCCCGTCTCCTGAGCCGGCATAACGAAGTGATCTTGATCGGCCTGCGAGGCGACGAGGGGACGCCCGGTCCGAGGTTCCAGGCCCCATCCGATCACGCTTATGAAGTCGCCCGCACGATCGAGCACCTGGGCCTGGAGCGCCCCACGGTTGCCGGCGTGTCGTTCGGCGGAGTCGTGGCTCTTGAGCTGGCGCTCGAGCATCCGGGGTCGGTCGGTGCCCTCGCCCTTTACGGCGTCCCCGAGCGCTTCCAGGCGTCGCTCGGCTCGACGATCCTCATGAGGACGCTTGAGCGCCTGCCGTTGCCGTCCAACAGCGCATTCTTGAATCAATTCTTCAATGTGGTGGTCGGGCGTCGGCCTGAGCCTGGACCCCTGGTCGATTTCCTCGTGAAGCGGTGCTGGGACACGGATCAGAGCGTGGTCAGCGGACGCCTGCGTTCACTCGAAGTTTTCGACGTGCGGGACCGCCTCTGGAAGTTCGACGGCCCCTCGGTCGTGATGGCGGGGACTCGCGACGTTTGCGTGCCGATCGCCCGCCAGGAGTATCTGGCGAACTGCCTGCCCAATGGCCGCTTCAAAATGGTCGAGGGGGCCGGACATGTTGGCTTCTTGACCCACGCGGCCGCGGTCGCGTCCGAGATCGAGAGCCTGCTTCCGGTCCGCATGGCGGGCGCCTGCTAGGCGTCCCTGCACGAGACCATGATGGACATTCCAATGCCACGGGTGGGTCGCCCCCTGTGGCATTTTGCATGCGCCATGGTGATCAGGCGAAATCGCGGGAAGCCCTTGGCATTGTTCGGGATAATCCCCATGGCGCGCGAAAAATGCGACGAGTCGCGGGGTGACGGGTTGATCCCGCGTGGGGCTTGGGTATAGTGATTTTGTCGGGTCGAGGCGTTCACGCCCGAACCGACTCCGGGTCGTGCCCACGTAGCGCGACGGACGAGAGCTCGCTCTCGCTCGAGGCTGGACTCCCAGCGAGACCGGGGAAACAGCGTTGTAAAGGAGGTGATTGCGTGTGTAGTGATAACCAGAGGCGGCTCGCCTAAGGGCGGCTGACGGGTTGCCCGTCGGGCAAGCCGCGATTTCTCTTGTCTGCGATAGATATTCTGCCGGGCTCGTTTCGAGCGAGCCCGGCAGGATTTCCCACAAGAAGGTTCTCCGCGAGTCCCGGATTTCCCATGATGTCTGCCCCTTCCACCACTCGAGTGAACGGCATGATGAGCCTTCGGGGCTCTGGCGGATGGCGGTTTACGGGTTATTTTACGGGGCTACATCCAGGGGCCGAGATCGGCGAGTAACACGTCTTCTCGAAAACGAATCCATCGTCGGCCCCGGGACCCAAGCAGGTTCTGGGGTTTTTTTGTTTTTTCGCCGAGGGAGGGGGGTTCCGAAGGTCGGAGCTCCTCTGGGATGGATCGATCGATGATCACCTGGCCTGCCCGCACCCCTCTCGATGAACGGGCATTGCCGAAAGGGGAGGGCAGAGTACCGTGATTGTAGTGATGAAGCCGGGAGCCACGGCGGATCAGGTGGACCACATGGTGGCGCACATCACCTCGATGGGCATGACCCCGCAGGTGATCGTGGGCAAGGAGACGACCGTGATCGCCGCGATCGGGGAAGAACGCGAGGGCATGGTCGAGGCCCTGGAGCCGGGCGCCGGCGTGGACAAGGTCCTGCCCATCCGGGCCCCGTACAAGCGGGCCTCGTCCGAGCTCAAGAGCGAGCGGACGGTCGTCGCCACGCACGGCCTGTCCATCGGCGGGGTCCGCATCGGCGTGATCGCCGGGCCGTGCTCGGTCGAGAGCGAGGAGTCGATCATCGCCATCGCGAAGATCCTCAAGGGCCTCGGCGCCACGGGACTTCGCGGAGGGGCCTACAAGCCCCGGACCAGCCCCTACAGCTTCCAGGGCCACAAGGAAGACGGCCTCAAGATGCTGGCCGCCGCCCGGGATGCCACCGGCCTGGCAATCGTGACCGAGGTCATGGCCCCCGAGCACGTCCCGCTCGTGGCGAAGTACGCCGACGTGCTCCAGATCGGTGCGCGGAACATGCAGAATTACCAGCTTTTGCAGGCCATCGGCGACAGCGGCAAGCCCGCGCTGCTCAAGCGCGGGATGAGCGCCACGATGGACGAGTTCCTGCTCGCGGCCGAGTACATCCTCGACCGCGGCAACCCGAACGTGATCCTCTGCGAGCGAGGGATCCGCACCTACGAGGAGCACACCCGGTTCACCCTGCCGCTGGCGTCGGTCCCGTACCTCCAGCAGAAGAGCCACCTGCCCGTGGTGGTGGATCCCTCGCACGGGACCGGCAAGGCGTCGCTCGTGGCGCCCATGGCCAAGGCCGCCGTGGCCTGCGGGGCCGACGGCCTGATCGTCGAGGTCCACGAGGACCCCGAGCACGCCCTGAGCGACGGGTCGCAGACCCTCACGCCCGCGGCCTTCGCCCGGATGATGAGCGACTGCCGACGCATCGCCGAGGCCGTGGACCGGACGATCTGAGCGTACCCTTGTTGGTGGCCCGAGGTTCCGCGATCACGCCCGCGTGACCAGGTACCTCGGGCCGGGGCCCTCTGCCCCGTTTCCTCCGAGCCCGAGGGTGCCATGACCAAGCTCTCCGTGAACGTGAACAAGGTGGCCACGCTGCGCAACACGCGGCATAGCGGGATCCCCAGCGTGGTCCGGGCCGCCTCGCTCTGCCTGCAAGCGGGGGCCGAGGGGATCACCGTGCACCCCCGCCCCGATGAGCGTCATATCCGCGCCTCGGACGTGCACGAGCTGGCCGCCCTCATGAAGGACTGGCCCCGGGCCGAGTTCAACATCGAGGGGAACCCGTTCGAGGGGCGGTTCATGGAGCTGATCCGCGAGGTGAAGCCCCACCAGTGCACGCTCGTGCCCGACGACGTGGGGGCGTTCACCAGCAACCAGGGCTGGGACGTGGTCCGCCACGCCGATCGTCTCCGCGAGATCGTCGAGGCGATCCACGAGACCGGCAGCCGGGTGAGCCTGTTCCTCGACCCCGTGCTGCCCCAGGTGGAGAGGGCTCGCGACGTGGGCGCGGACCGGATCGAGCTTTACACCGAGCCCTACGCCATCGCGTTCCACGCGGGCAAGGCCGAAGAGGGCGTGGCCACGTTCTCCTTCGCGGCGCAGAGAGCGATGGAGCTGGACCTGGGCGTGAACGCCGGGCACGACCTCTCGCGGGAGAATCTGCCGCTCTTCCTCCGCCGGGTGCCGGGGGTGCTCGAAGTCTCCATCGGCCATGCCCTGATCGCCGACGCCCTGGAGATGGGCTACCAGGCCACGGTCCGGGCCTTCCTGGCCGCGATCCGGGAGGGGGAAGGTTCGAAGTCCTGAGGAATCCGGAGGCGTCAGGTTCCGCGCGGGAACATTGCCCGCGTTCTCGACGTATTATGAACGTGGGGTGACGAGCATCTCGCGAGCCCCGACCAGGAAGGTTCTTCCACCCGCCGCAGGAGGTTTCCATGACGACGATGATCGCTGAGACGACCCTCTGGCAGCGGAATCTGGCCTCTCTGATCCGTTCGGGCCTGTTCCGCACGGTCGAGGTCACGCCCTACAAGGGACTGCACGCCGTGGTCGGCGTTTATGAGGACGGGTCGCATTCGGCCCCCCTCGCGAAATATTCCGAGACCCGACGCGCCGCCTATGCCAGGAACCAGGTGCTCCACCTCGCCGAGCCGGTCGTCCCGGTCGAGGCGAACTGACGGCCCACAACCCGGCGACGTTGAAACCAGGGCCCGCTCCGGTCATTGCGACCGGGCGGGCCTTTTCCCCGCGCATCGGATGGACCGTAGCCGTCGTCGAATGCATGAAGAAACGAGGGGTCAAGCGACCACTCAGCAAGCGAACGCACGACAGCGGTTCACGTTCGAATGTAGCGGTTCAAACGTAGGGTGGGCGTCCCAGACCCCCAGAAACCACTTACGGCGGTAAGGGACGCCAAACCAAC
>JANOBY010000099.1:0-21921 GCA_031411935.1 Planctomycetales bacterium
TTCAGCTCGCACCAGCCCATCTTGGACACCATGATCGGGGTCCAGAGACCCTCAAGACCCGCCTCGAACATGGCGGGCTGGAGGACGTTCGTCGGGCACACGCGGATGCACTGGTCACACTTGATGCATCGGTTGAGGAATTCCAGCTCCGCGACCGATCCCGGTGGCCGGATGACCGTCTTCTGAAAATTCTTCCGTACAAGGCCCGACTGCCGGACCATCGGGAAGAAGAAGAGGCCGAAGAGCCCCGCCATCATGAGCTGGCGACGCCCCACCTGCGGGTAAGTGACCTCGCTCGCCTTGCGCGGGAGGAACCGGAAGGACAGGGCGTCGTGGGGGCAATCCTCAATGCAGTTCAGGCAGACGAAACACTCGCTCTTGCGGAGGTCGGCGTGCGGATCGCTCGCGCCCTCGCAGTTCTTGATGCAGAGGTCACAGTCGGTGCAGCGGACCGGGTCGCGATCGATTCGCCAGAGCGAAAACCGGCTGAAGACCCCTAGCAACGCGCCCAGGGGGCAAACCACGCGGCAGAAGAAGCGAGGGATCCACCAGTTGGCCACGAGGAACCCGACGAAGATCACGCCGACGACCCAACCCCACATGTACTCGCGGGGCTCGGTGTACACGCCCTCGCTGGCCTTGTGGACGGTAGGCAGGACGCTCGTGGTCATGGAGCGGACGGTCAGGGCGATCGGGTCGAGCAGGCCAATTTGAAGCGTGCTGTTCGACGCCTTGGCCTCCTCGGCCGAGAGGGCAAACCCTCGGCCCAGGGCGCGGAACGATCGAGCGGGCCCCGCTTTCTGGAGCCCCCAGAGGAAGCTCAGCGAAATGAGGACAGCAGCCGGGATGAGCAGGGTGCGACCGCTCCACTTGCCTCGGGCCTTGAGGACGGACCAACCCATCGATCGGCCGATGAACGACAGGAGCGTCGCCAAGACCGTCACGCCGGAGAAGGCGAGGAAGAGCGTGAAAGCCTGGCCGGGGAACGTCTTGAGTGACCCTTCGGTGGCAAGAGCTTCATACGCGTCGGAGAACCCTCGGGGAAGCCCCCACAGTGCCGCGAGGATCCACGAGGCCGACATGATGAGCATGGCGGCCAGGATGTAGTACTTGATCGCATAGATGCGGCGATAGCGGTTGACCTCGATCATCTGCTTCGTGTTGCGTCGGTTGCCCATCCACCCGAAGAAGTGATGCAGGATGCCGAACGGGCACATCCAGTTGCACCATACCCGGCCGAGCATCATCGTGATCGCGATCACGACGAGACCCCACACGAGATTGCGATAGATCGTGTGGGTGGTGAGCGCCGTGGACACGGCGACCAGCGGGGTCGCTTCCAGGAACAACGACACCGGCCACCCCTTAAGGTACCGGAGGTCGGTGATGATCAAGAAGAACAGGAAGAGCCCGAGGAACAGCACCTCGTAGGCTCGGCGGATCTTGACCATGGCGCCTTTATCTCCAGGGGGATCGCGAGGTCTGCGGGCGGGGGAACCGGCGAGAATCGCGACGCGGGGCGGTCAGACCCACACGTCGTCCTTCGTCCATTGCGGGCGCCAGTCGCTGCCCCATCCTCGTGCGATCACCTTGTCCAGGTAGACGATCTCATGACGGGGCTTCTCGAGGAGGCGGCTCACGCACCAGCTATCCACGGCCGTGCAGTCGGTCCCGACCACGATGGCGTCGGACTTCTTCACGTCGTTCAGGCTACCGCCCGTGGGGCCATTCTTCATGAGCAGGCGGCGGCCGTCCGCGATCACGAACGTGGGCTTCATCATGAGGGCGAAGTCGGAGATGATCCCGTGGATGTCCTGGTGGAACTGGTTGCGGGGGTTGCCCAGCAGGCCGTACCAGTTCTTCATGGTCACGGTGGCCTTGCAAAGGTTGTGATCCTTCACGGGGGACACGCCGATGACCTTGGTGGCATCGCGGAATGGGCGGTAGAACATCTTCCAGGTGTTCTTGATCGTGTCGCCGCCCACGTAGAGTTGTTCGAAGTAGCTCTCCTGCGGCATCATGACCTCGGCCCCGGCACGCAGTGCGGCGTCGCCGACCTTGGTCTTGAAGAAGCAGCTCTCGGGGTTGTTGATCGGGTTGTCGGCCACGATCACCTTGCGGGCCCCGGCCTTCAGGCAGAGCTTCACGACCGCCGACACCGTGTCGGGCTGGGTGGTCGCGCCCAGATCAGGGTTCTTGTCGAACGCCACGTTCGGCTTCACCACGACCACGTCGCCCTTCGTGATGAACTTCTCGATCCCGCCCATCTCCTTCAAGGCGGCAAGGATCATTCGCAGGGCCTGATCTTCCTTGGCCAGGAGCTCTTCATCCTTCGAAGCGAATCCCACGCTGTCGATCGGTGCGGAGCGGACCACGACCAGCTTCGGATCGGACGGGTTCAGCCTGTCGAGGACCGAGTAGTCCTTCAGGCGTTGGGGAGGGGGGGGCTTCACGCCCTCCATGCCCCAGTTGTCCTTGATGAGGAGCCCGGCTCCCACTGCGCCGCCAACCACCGCGGCTGTCCCACCGACCTGCGTGAGGAACTGCCGCCTCGGGATCGGGGCCTCGGCGGGATTCACTCCCCCGAGACGCTCCAGATTCTTCTGCTGGGTTCGGGTCAGTTTCTCGCTCATCGCGACCTCCGGAGAAGGGAGCCTCGGGCATTAGGGCGGGAAAAGGGCCAAGGCGGGGAAGATCAGGGCTCTTCCTTCTCGGCGTCGGCGGACTTTTCCGTTGACCTGTCCTCGGCTGAACCGCCGATCAGGGGGACCTGGGCCGGGAGGGATTCGGCGAACTTGCGTGCAAATTCCTCGGCGGGCTTCTCGGTCGAGGCGCCATTGGCCCCGCCCACGGCGTTGCCCTTCACGAACACCACGTCGATCAGACCGATATTCGAGCTGAGCACCATCTTCTCGGCTTTCGAGTTTTCCAGGACCTTGATCTCGGCCCCGTCTTTCTTCGCCGTCTCGACGTACTGGTCGAAGATCTTGATGGCTTCCTCGGCGGTCGCGTAGGGACGGAGGAAGCCCTGGAACGTCATGTCCTCAACCTCATAATCGGCCAGGAACACGTCGCTCAGGAAGCTGTATCCGAACACGTCCTTGGCAACATACTTCGTGCCCGACTTCTTCGGCTCGCCGGGCAGGAGGCTGAACAGATCCTCGGATGAGGGGCCGCTGGACTTCTCCTTCGCCTGGAGCCCCGCCACGCGGGTGGCCAGATATTTAGAAAACTCGGCGAGCTTGGGATCATTTTGCGCGATCGAGGCTACCGTGTAATAGCGATTTGCGTGGACGAAAACGCTTCCGTCGGCCACATAGGCGCCCTCCCCGATGGGCACCGGGTTCGCCTTGTCGGGCTTCTCGGCATCGAACTTACCGCGGGCCTTGAGCGGGTCGCCCATCTCGAAGACGAAGAGCTGGACCTCGCCGTCGGGGTTCCCTTTGGGATGGTACGAACAGCAGGCCATCCCCTTCACGCCATTCTGGATGTAGCTCTCGGCCCCGCCATCCATCTTCTCGAAGAGGTTGTCGGCGTTGAACGACTCGACGTATTTGACGGCCCCCTTCACGGGGAGCTTGGAAAGTTCCCACCCGGCGGGCAGGTCTTCCAGAGGAAGCATCTGCACGAGAGGCTTCTGGGGCTCGGGGGTGGAGGCGAGAATCGCCTCGATCTCAGGCCTGGCCAGTCCCGCCGCCGCGGGTGGGGCGGCCACGGCAGGAGGGGGCACATTAGTTGCCATGGCGGGCGCCGACGCTGCGGTGCCCGGCGAGGACGACGCGATGGCTGCGGGCTCGGCGGTGAGATTCACGAGTTGTTGGGGGGCGTCAATCGCCACGGCCTTGCGAAGACTTCCTAGGGATTCGAGCACTCCGTTCAGCGGGGCGATGACCCTGGGAGCACCCCGGGCCGACTCGCGGAGGACGAGCATCGCGTCGTCCACCTTCTTCACGCCGTCGGTCAGCTCCTTCCGGATCTTCGCGAGGCGTTCCTGCTCGGCGCGTACGGCCTCGTCGAGCTTGTAGGTGGCGTCCAGAAGGTTCCATGCCTCGTACTGGCGTCCCTGGTCGGCCACGCTGAAGGGCTGGTTGGGGTCGAATTCATATCGGTTCTTGTCGAAGTGCTCGCTCTTCACGAGGATCGCCAGCACGATGGCCGGCACGCCCATGATCAAGAGCATCGAGCAGACGACGGACCAGAACGCGGGGGTCTGCAAACTCCGTCCGCGGCGAGCCTGGAACCACTTCATCCGGCCCAGGACGGCGAACGCCAGGGGAGTCGTTGCCAACGCCACGCCGCTGGACACCAGGGTCACGCGGTCGACGGTGCTCGCCTGGTAAAGTTCACCCAGACGAACCCAGAGATCTTGCAGGTTCATGCGATGGGCCCGCCCGCTTCGTTGAACAACGGTTACACCTGTCACTCAATATAGCGGAAGAGCGCGAGCCTGAGCAACCAACCGCCCTCGCGGATTCCCCGGAGGAATCCCCACGGCCTGCTTGATCACAACGGTTGGGAGGCTTCAGGAGTTGAAAAGCGATTCCACGAAGGCGTCCTCGTCAAAGGGCTGGAGGTCGTCGATCCCTTCGCCCACGCCGAGGAACTTGACGGGCAGGTCGATCGTCTGGCGGACCGCCACGACCACGCCCCCCTTGGCCGTTCCGTCGAGCTTGGTGAGGATCACGCCGGTGCATCCGATGGACTTGGTGAAGAACTCGGCCTGGCGGATCGCGTTCTGCCCGTTCGTGGCGTCGAGCACGAGCAGCACCTCGTGGGGGGCCCCCGGGATCTTCTTCACGAGGACATTGCGGACCTTTTCCAGCTCACGCATGAGGTGCGTCTGCGTGTGCAGACGCCCGGCGGTGTCCACGATCAGGACATCGACCCCGCGGGACAGGGCGCGATCGCAGGCATCATGCGCCACACTCGCGGGGTCGGCCCCTGGGTTGCCGCGAACGATGTCGGTCCCGGCGCGTCCGGCCCAGATCCCGAGCTGGTCGGCGGCCGCGGCGCGGAAGGTGTCGCACGCGGCGAGCAGGACCGTTTTCCCCTCGGACGAGAAGCGATGGGCGAGTTTGGCGATCGACGTGGTCTTGCCGGCCCCATTCACCCCCGCGATCAGATAAACGCTCGGCTTCGTGGGGGCGACCTTCAGGGCACCGGGCCGGGCGTCTGCCAGCAGGCTCTTGATCTCGGCCTTCACGAAGAGGAGGAGGTCCTCACCGGCGGTCTTGTCGGAGAAGGCGTCCTTCACGCGGGAGATGATCCGCTCGGTCGCCTTCACGCCCACGTCCGACTTGATCAGGCTGGCCTCCAGGTGATCGAGGAAGGATTGATCGACCTTCTTGCCGAACCAGGAGCGGACGTCGAACAGCCTGGCGGTCTTGGCCAGGCCTTTCTTGAATCGCGAGAGTATGTCGGTGAGGGCCATGGTCTCGCGCGGCGAACCACGCTTCCGAGGAGAGAGACGGCGGAGCCAGTCAGGGATCATGAGCACAGAGATCGCAGACGCTCGACGGATTCCGACGGCGTGGTGATCGAGCCGATCCACCGGCCTGGCCGATCGTTCGCGTGGAAGTCGGACCCGGCGATCGGGACGAGCGAATGGCGGGTCGCCCAGAGGCCCAGGCGTTCCTTGCGAGACTTGTTCACGGAAGGGCCGTCAACCTCGATCGCCTTCAAGTCCAGCGAAACGAACTGCTTGAGCGTCTCTTCGCGAAGATCATAGGGGGGATGCGCGAGGGCGGCAACCCCGCCCGCCCGGCGGACCAGCGCAATGGCCTCGGCCACCGCCATCCTGGGCTTGGGCACCTGGGCCTGGCCTTGATCGCCAAGATAGGCCGCGAAGACCTGCTCGCGGGTCGCCACCTGGCCCGACTTCACGAGCCAGTCGGCAAGGTGCTTCCGGCCAATGGTCGCCCGGGGGAATGTCTCCCGGATGGCTTGAAGGTCCACGCGAAACTCCAGGTCGTGAAGCTTCCGGACCATCGCCGCAATGCGTTCGTCACGTTTTTGCCGGAGGGCCAGGCACATCTGCGCCAGCTCGTCATGGTCCTCGCGGAAGAAGTAGGCCAGGAGGTGATATTCTCGACCGTCAAGCTCGGTCGTGATCTCGCATCCCGGGACGAGCTCCAGGCCCAGGCGCTCCGCCTCCGGGCGTGCCACGGAGAGGGCTGAGATCGTGTCGTGATCGGTAATGGCTAGCCCCCGGAGCCCGAGGTTGGCCGCGGCGCGGACGACCTCGCCGGGGGAACACCCCCCGTCGGAGTGCGTGGTATGGATGTGGAGATCCCACCCGCCTGCGATGCCGGTCACGGTTGGTCCAGGGCGGTCGTCGAGGTTCCGGGATCGGCACCCGTGGTGGACGAGCCCTGGAGCCGGTCGAGGATCCCGTTCACGAAACGGCTGGACTGCGCGGTGCTGTAGCGCTTGGCGAGCTCGAGTGCCTCGTTGATGGCGACCTTGTTCGGCACATCCTCGCAGAAGAGCATCTCGAAGGCCCCGATCCGCAGGATGTTGCGGTCGATGGCCGCCATGCGGTCGATCCGCCAGTTCTCGGCCACGCCCGAGATCAACTCGTCGAGCCTCGCCTGGTGATCCCGAACACCCGTGACCAGGGCCAGGGCGAATCCCTGGAGCCGGTCGTCGCTCAGCCGCCTCTTCATGAAGAGATTCATCTGCGCGGGATCGGTCGCGGGGTTCTGCTCCATTTGATAGAGGATCTGAAGCGCGACCTCGCGAGCCCGGGTCCGCCTGGCCGCATTGGACTTTGGCGGCTCCACTCGCCGAGGGGCGGGCGATCGTTTGATCTCGGGAACAGGATCCGGAGCCGGAGCTTGGATCGGGGGCTCCACGGTGGGCTCGGGCCTGAGCGTGGCCCACCCGCGATCGATCAGCAGCGAGACGTCGGCCGGGCGAACGGGGTCGTCGTCCTTGAGGCTCATGACGATCGTGAGGAACCGTTCCCCCTCGGGCGTCAAATCGTGGCTTACCGGTGGGTCTTGGCGTTCGTCATGGATATAATAGCCCGCATTTCGCGGTTTTTTCTTCAAGATCGGCATGTTCCCGCCCCTTGTCTCGCATGCCGAATCCGGCAAACCTTGGTTGAATCATACGCCATCGAGCCCCGCGTGGGAAAGGTCAGACGACCCCGACAATCCGACGAGGGGCCTCACCGCAAGGGGCCGGTTTGATCGCCTGACACGATCCCGGAGACTCTTCCCCCGGCGGGACGCAGGGAGTTCCCCGAGTCAGCCCCGGAAATACGCTATCCTTCGTCCAGGTGCATCGTTCCCCTTTTCCAGGTCCTCGATCCTCGGAGCGCTCGCGATGAGCCAACGTCCGATCTGGCCCGGCACCTTGATCGTGTTCCTCTCGCTTGTGACCGGCAGGTTCGTCGCTGCGGCAGACAAGGCGATGGTCAAGCCGGAGGCCGAGGCCAGGCTCACGGAGGTCGCCACGAAATTTTCCTCCGGCGTGCTGCTGGTTGGCCATCCGGACCGGGGCAACGGCACGGCGTTCGTGATCTCGAAGAAGCACCGGCTCGCGGCCACCGCGGCGCATGTTGCCGACCTCTACCAGGGGCCCGGCACCATGTACGCCGTCATCAACGGAACCGATGTGGCCTATCGAGTGGCCAGGGTTTGGTATCACCCTAGCCTGCGAAGGAGGATCGATGAGGGCCTGACCGTCCGTTCGGCGGACCCGGTGGACGGGCCGGTTGACGTCCCGGGACCCGATGTGGCCCTTCTCCAGCTCGAGCCTGGCTTGCCTCTACCTGAGGAATGGAGCCTGTCCGGGCCGGACCTCTTGAAGGGGATCAAGGACCAGCCGATCGCCTTGCTCGGCTATCCCGGCTACGGTCAATGGCCGACCCGCGGCCATCCCGCGATCGCCACGATCCACCCGGGCGTGGTGAAGGTTGAGGAGCCCTTTTCCCTGGAAGAAGGGGTGCACGACACGCGGAAGCAGGTGATCGAGCATACCGCCGCCACGCCCGAGGGGTCGAGCGGGTCGCCCGTGTTCTCGGACGACGGACGGGTGGTCGGGATCCATAACATCCTCAAGTTGCGAAAACCGGGGGGCGTCGGCGAGGCGGGCATGAGCGTGCGAGTTGATGCCCTCTGGGAGCTTCTGGTCTATCACAAGCTGGACCATCTGATCTCCAGGGAATCTCCCGCCTGGGATGTCCTGGTCACTGCCGAGCCCAGGGTCGATCGCCAGCGCGATAACGTGCGAAGGGCCGTGCAACTGGTCCATGAGGCAGAGATCCTCATCGATCGAAACGATCATCGGACCGCCACACAGAGGTGCGGAGAGGCGCTCCAGCTTGCTCCGGGATATTCTCGCGCTTATCTCGAACGGAGTCGCGCCTACACGGGCTATTGCGGGGCTCACTGGAACAAGCTCACCCCCGAGACCCGCCGTCAGCAGGCCGAGTGGGCGATCAACGACGCGAAGACGAGCCTCAGCCTCTCCCCCGACCGGGTGGATAGCCTCTGTCTCCTGCTCCAGAATGTGCTGTATCTCGGCGTGCTGGATGAGGACAAGGTGGTCTTCGAGGACGCGATCTCCGGGGCCAACAGTCTGTTGAGGACCCGCGATCTGAACCGCCACCAGCGCAGCTTCCTGACAAACTGCCGCGCCCAGGCCAAGCAGTACCTGGGCGACTGGGACGGCTCGTTGCGGGACTATACCGAGTCGATCCGGCTGTCGCCTCGCGAGCCCTTCTGGTACCAGCACCGCGCTGACTACTGGGAGAAGAGGGGTCGCCCCGATCTCGCGGCTGCCGACCGCCAGGCCGCTCTCGGATTACTGCCCCGCTGAGCTGGGGTGGAAGGCGGAGAGATCCTCAGGCAGGGTCAGCCGCCCGGGCCTTCTTTCTGGGCTTCTTGGCAAGTGCCTTGACCCGTTCGATCACGGCCTCGCGGTCAAGGATCTCCATCGCGGGTTCCTCGACCTGAAGGTGCGCGGCGATGGCGTCGTCCACGAATTGAAGGAAACGCGGGGTCGTCATCTCGTCCACGGAGTGCGCCGTGATCTCGATCTCCTGCAGGCCGCTGCTCATGCTCGCGCGAAACCGAGGGGAATCGGACAGGACCGGCTTCGGGGCCTGATCGAAGGGCACGAGCCCCAGGGCCGCCTGCAAGGACTGGGGCTTGAAGGAGCCGAGAGGCACGCGAAAGCGGAGCGAGACGATCCACTCGTGGCCGGTCAACGCCTCAAAGAACGGCAGATCCTGCCCCGGGGACTTGGATTGGATCCGCACGACCGCACGCTGCGACCAGTCGGTGTCGAGGAACTCGCCCGTCGCCTCGATCCGGTCCACGATCGCGGAGAGAATGCCTCCGTCCCAGCGGATCGGCTTGCCGGTCCGGGTCAGGCGTTCCCTGGTGTGCCACCGACGGCCATCCAGCTCCCAGGGGGAACGAGCGTCGCGGAAATCGCTGCCGGCCTTCTTCGCCTCGTCGAGCAACTTCCTCGCGGCCGCCTTGGCATCGAACACCTCGCGGGCCGCGATCGGTCCATCGGCCAAAACCTTCTTGAGGATCGCCCCGGTGAGGCTACCCTCCGCCTGGGCGATGACTTCGGGGGCGCCCGAGGCAACCACGAGGCCGCCCTCCGCACCGGCTTCCGGGCCCATGTCGATGACCCAGTCGGCGGTCTTGATGACCTCCAGGTTGTGCTCGATGATGACGACCGTGTTGCCCAGGTCGGCTAGCCGGTGGACGACCGCTAGGAGCTTCTTCACGTCGTCCAGATGCAAGCCGGTGGTCGGCTCATCGAGGACATACAAGGTCCGGCCGGTGTCGGGTCGGGAGAGCTCGGAAGCGAGCTTCACGCGCTGGGCCTCTCCGCCCGAGAGCGTCGGGCCCGACTGACCGAGTCGCACATACCCAAGCCCCACGTCGTGAAGCGTCTGGAGCACGCGTCGAATCTTCGGGACACCGGCGAAGAGTTCCAGGGCGGTGTCCACCGTCATGCCCAGGACGTCGGCGATCGACTTACCTCGGAACTTCACGGCCAGGGTCTCGGCCGTGTAGCGCGAGCCCCCGCAGGCCTCGCAAGTGATCCACACATCGGGCAGGAAATGCATCTCGATCCGCTTCTGCCCCGCCCCCTCGCACGCCTCGCACCGCCCGCCCGCCAGGTTGAAGCTGAATCGCCCCGGAGCGTAGCCCCGGACCTTGGCCTCGGGCATCCTCGCGTAAAGCTCGCGAATCAGGTCGAAGAGGCCCGAGTAGGTCGCCGGATTCGAGGCGGGCGTGCCGCCGATGGGCGTCTGGTCCACGCCGATGACCTTGTCCACGAACTCCAGACCCTCGATCCGGTCATGAAAACCGGGCGTGGCCGAGGCCCGGTGCAGTCGCTTGGCCGCGGCCTTCATCAGGATGTCTTCGATCAGCGAGGACTTGCCCGAACCGCTCACGCCGGTGACCACCGTGACCAGGCCGATCGGGAAGCTGGCCTCCACGTCCTTCAGATTGTGGTGCCGCGCTCCCTTGATCACGATCGCCTGGGGCCCCGGAATCCGTCGGTTGCTCGGGACCGGGATCGCGTCCTTGCCCGAGAGGTAGCGGCCCGTGAGGGAGTTCTTGGAGGCTTTCACCTTCTTCGGAGTTCCCGACGCGGTGACCTCGCCTCCTCCGTCGCCCGAGGCCGGGCCGAAGTCCACGAGGTGGTCGGCCGCCTCGATGACCTCGCGATCGTGCTCGACAAGCACGAGCGTGTTGCCCAGGTCCCTGAGGCGTTTGAGGGCCCTGAGCAGCCGGGCGTTGTCTCGCGGGTGGAGGCCGATCGTCGGCTCGTCAAGGACGTAGAGGACGCCGGTCAGGCCGCTCCCGAGCTGGGACGCCAGGCGGATGCGCTGAGCCTCGCCACCGGAAAGGGTGGGCGTCCCTCGAGACAGCGACAGGTAGTCGAGCCCCACATCGACGAGGAACGTCAGTCGGTCGCGGATCTCGCGAACCAGGTCGCCGGCGATGTGCCGCTCGGCGGTAGTCAGGTCGAGGGTCGAGAAGTACTGAAGCGCCTTGCCCAGGGGCCAGCGGCTCACCTGATCGAGCGTGAACTCGCGGAAGCGAACGGTCGAGGAATCATCTCTCAACCTCGACCCCATGCACGACACGCAATCGACTTCGCCCACCATGCCCGAGAGCTTGGCGCGGTAGAGGTACGAGACCCGCCCCGCCTCCTCGATCGCGGGGAACAGGCCTTTGAACTGGAACGAGAAACCGGGCTCACCATCTGTGGATGGGACCTCGAATGTGCGAGGCCCGGTGCCGTGGAGGATCGCGCGTCGGAGCCGACCATCGAGTTCGTCGAAGGGGGAATCCATGTCGAGGTCGAGCGCCTCGGACACGCTCCGGATCATGGCGGCGAAGAGCGGATTGTCGCCAAACCGGGGCCAGACGACGACCGCCCCTTCGTTCAGGCTCAGTCGGCCGTTCGGGATCATCGCGGCGGGATCGGCGCCTTGCTGGATGCCCAGGCCCTCGCACGACGGGCACCAGCCGAGCGGGCTGTTAAACGAGAAGTGATGGGGCGAAAGCTCCTCGAAGGCCCTCCCGCACGTCTCGCAGTTGCGGTGCTGGCTGTAGCGGGCGATCGGCCATTTCGCCTCGGGGCGGGAGTCGTCGGCGGTGGCCACGAGGACCACGCCCTTGCCCACGTCGAGCGCGGACTCGATCGAGCTGGCGAGGCGGGATCGCGTTGTCTTCCGCACCACCAGGCGGTCGATCACGACCTCGATCTTGTGCTTACGGCGGTGGCTGAGCTTCGGAGGCTCATCCAGGTTCGTGGTCGTCCCGTCGATCCGCACGCGATTGTAGCCCGACGCGCGGAGCTCTTCCCACAGGTGGTCGAACTCCTCACCGTCGCGACGCTCGATCGGGGCCATGACGAGGATCCGGGACGACTCGGGGAGCGTGAGGACCTTCTCCACGATCTCGTCGGCGGACTGCGTCCCGATGGGGGTCTCGCACTTCGGGCAGAACGGATGCCCGAGCCGGGCGAAGAGGATTCTCAGGTAGTCGTGGATCTCGGTCACGGTCCCCACGGTCGAGCGGGGCGACTTGCTGGTCGTCTTCTGATCGATCGACACCGAAGGGGCAAGGCCGCTGATGTGTTCGACCTTGGGCTTCTGGAGCGGGGCGAGGACCTGACGCGCGTAGGACGAGAGGCTCTCCACGTAGCGTCTCTGACCTTCGGCATAGAGCGTATCGATCGCCAGTGACGACTTCCCCGACCCGCTCGGCCCGCTGCACACGGTCATTGCGTGACGCGGGATGTCCACGTCGATGCCCTTGAGGTTGTGCTGTCGCGCGCCCCGGATCGAGATCTCGCGAAGCTCGGACTCCGACGACCGTCGTGAGGGCTTCTTCCCCTTGACCCGAGTTGGGATCGCTTTCGGACCGCGAAAGACCCGGGCGAGGGCCGCGCCGGTGTGGCTGGCCTCGACGGCGGCGACCTCTTCGGGAGTCCCCTGCGCGACGATCGTGCCTCCGCCCGAGCCCCCTTCGGGACCGAGGTCGATCACCCAGTCGGCGGTCTTGATCACGTCCAGGTTATGCTCGATCACGACCACGGTGTTGCCCTGGGCCGTGAATCCATGGAGGACGCTCAGGAGCTTGTTCACGTCGTCGAAGTGGAGGCCCGTGGTCGGCTCGTCGAGGACGTAGAGAGTCCGTCCGGTCCCCTTCTTGACCAGCTCGCGGGCGAGCTTGATGCGCTGCGCCTCGCCTCCCGAGAGGGTCGGCGAGGCCTGACCCAGCTTCAGGTAGTCGAGCCCCACGTCGTGCAGGGTCTTGAGCATCGCGGCGATCTTGGGAACGTTTGCGAAGTGTTCGAGGGCTTCCTGCACGTCCATCTCGAGCACGTCGCTGATGCTCTTGCCCTTGAACCGGGCGTGGAGGGTCTCGCGGTTGAAGCGTCGCCCTTCGCAAACGGGGCACTGGACCCACACGTCGGCCAGGAAGTCCATCTCGAGTTTGTTCGAGCCGTTGCCCTCGCACGCCTCGCACCGGCCGCCCGACACGTTGAAGCTGAACCGGCCGGCCTTGTAGCCGCGTGCCTTGGCCTCGGGCAGCCTCGTGTAGAGATCGCGGATCTGATCGAAAAGCTTGATGTAGGTGGCCGGGTTCGAGCGAGGGGTGCGGCCGATGGGGGACTGATCAATGTCGATGATCTTGTCGAGGTGCTCGACTCCTTCGATCCGGTCGTGCTCGCCGGGCTCGGTGATCGCCTTGTTGAGGTCGCGTGCGAGCGTGTCGCGAAGGATGTCGCCGATGAGGGAGGACTTCCCCGACCCGCTCACGCCGGTCACGCAGACGAACACGCCGAGCGGGATCTCGACATCCAGATTCCTGAGATTGTGCTGGCGCGCCCCCACGACCCGGAGCTTGCGATCGGTGGGCGTCTTGCGCACCTCGGGTACGGCGATGGCCTTGCGACCCGAGAGATACTGGCCCGTGAGGCTCTTCGGGTCGTTCGCCACGTGGGCGAAGTCGCCACTGGAGACGGCCATGCCCCCCTTCACGCCGGGGCCGGGGCCGAAATCGACGAGGTAATCGGAGGCCCGCATCGTGTCCTCGTCGTGTTCGACGACGATCACGGTGTTTCCGATGTCGCGCAGGCGTTCGAGGGTCGCGATCAGCTTGTCGTTGTCGCGAGCGTGAAGTCCGATGGACGGCTCGTCGAGGATGTAGAGGACACCAACGAGCCCGGCGCCGACCTGCGAGGCCAGGCGAATGCGCTGGGCCTCGCCGCCCGACAGGGTGGGAGCGGTTCGGTCGAGGCTCAGGTAGTCGAGCCCTACATTCGTGAGGAACCCGAGTCGGCCCCGGATCTCCTTCAATAGCTCGTCGGCGATCTGGAGCGAGAGAGGGTCGAGCGTCTCGACCACATCGTCGTTGGGCCCGGCGGCGCCATGGATCGCGTCAAAGAATCGAGTTAACTTTCCGATCGGGAGCGAGGACATCTCCACGAGCGATTTGCCAGCCACACGTACGGCGCGGGCCCTGGCGTTGATGCGTGCCCCACCGCAGTCGGAGCACACCCGCGTCTTCATGTACTTGTCGAGGTAGGCATGCATGGGGCCCCCGGTCGACTTCTTGTAGGATTCGAGCAGGTCATTCGCGACCCCATTCCATTTCTCGGCGTGCGTGTGAGAGCGGCCCCGGCTCCGGAACCGATGGACGATCACGCGGTCGCCCGTGCCGAAGAGCCAGGCATGTCGGGCCGCCTCGGGGAGATCCTTCCACGGACCCTTGAGCATGGTTCCTTTCCTGGGACCGCCCTCGTCGGCTTCGAGGTTGGCGGCCACGCCCTCAAAGATGTGCTTGCGCCATTTCCCGATCTTCGACACCGCGCCCAAAGGCTCGATTGCGCCTTTCCAGACGGAGAGCGAGGGGTCGGGGACGAGCAGGTCGGCGTCGAAATCGTGGCGAATGCCCAGGCCGTCGCACGTCTTGCACATGCCCTGCGGGCTATTGAAGCTAAAGAGCTGGGGGCTAGGCGCATCGAACCCGATGCCGCAATGAGCACACGCGTAGTTCGAGGAGAGTAGGATGTCGGGCTGGTCCTCCACGGCGAGGATCAGCGTCCCTTCGCCCTGCTTCAGTGCCGACTCGACCGCCTCCGCGAGTCGGGACTGGGCCGAGGGACCAGACTTCAGGCGATCGACCACCACCTCGATGTTGTGCTTGATCTGACGTTCGAGTGCGAGGTCGTCGCTGATCGCCACCACCTTGCCGTCGACCCTCGCTCTCACGAAACCTGCTCGGCCGAGCTCGCCGAAGAGATCCTTGTATTCCCCCTTCTGGCCTCGGATCACCGGCGCGAGGACGGAGAACGGCGTGCCGTCAGGTAGCTCCATCGCGCGGGCCACGATCTGCTCACGGGTCAGTGCGGCGAGGGGCCGGTCGCACTGGGGGCAGTGCCCGGTCCCCACGCGGGCGAAGAGGACGCGCAGGTAGTCGTGGATCTCGGTGATCGTTCCGACGGTCGATCGCGGGTTGCGTCCGCCGGTCTTCTGCTGGATCGAGATCGAGGGGCTGAGCCCGTCGATGCGGTCCACGTCGGGCTTGGGCATCTGGCCCAGGAACTGCCGCGCGTAAGAGGAGAGGCTCTCCACGTAGCGACGTTGGCCCTCGGCGAACAGGGTGTCGAAGGCCAGAGAACTCTTGCCCGACCCGCTCACCCCGGTGAAGCAGATCAACTTGCCTCGCGGCAGGTCGAGCGACACATCCCGCAAATTATGTTCGCGAGCACCGCGGACCACGATATCCGTAGAGGCCATCCCTGGTGAGTCCCACAGGCTTGAATTCGAACAGAAAACCGGACGAGCTTCGGGAGCCGGAGAGGAAAGGGTACTATACGCGTGTTAGTGAGTAAAGTCCACGCGATCGACATCTCCGCCTGCGACTGCGTCGCTTGGATGGCCGATCTGTTGTCCTCGACCGAGGCGATCGACTAGACTTCCAGAGCAGCCAAGAGGGCGGGTGGCCCTCCGATGGCGGATCCGGGCCAGTGGGTTCAATTGCATGCGCATCTCCCGCCTTACGCCGATCCTGGCGGTCGCCCTCGTGATGCTCGGATTCGCGGTAGCGAGCCCTTCTGCCACGGCGCAAGGGCCTCCGACCGAGGTGAAGGCCGAGGCGAGGCAGCCTGAGCCCTTCCTTCGATGGATGATCCGGGCCTCCGGGCCGATCGGGCTCGTGATCCTGATCATGTCGTTCTATTTAATCGCCATCATCGCCTGGATGTTCATCGAATTCCGGCCCCAGGTGGTCATGCCTCCCCAGTTAATCAGCGAGGTCTCGGACCTTCTCGTGGCGAAGAAGTACACGGAGGCCTACCAGCGCCTGAGCCTCGATACGTCCTTCCTTGGCCGCACGCTCGGGGCGGGGGTTCGACGCCTGCCTGCAGGGCTTTCCGCTGCCCAGAGGGCGATGGAGATGGCTAACGAGGACGAGACCATGCAGAGAGAGCACCGGGCCACTTACCTCGCCACGGTGGGGACTCTGGGACCCATGATCGGCCTGCTGGGGACCGTGTACGGGATGATCCGATCGTTCCAGGTCATGGCCACGTCCGGGGCTTCGCCCCAGGCCGGCGAGCTTGCCGAGGGGATCTCGACGGCGCTCTTTGCCACGCTCGAAGGTATCGCGATTTCGGTGCCCGCGATCGCGTTCTTCGCGTACTTCCGGAACCGGATCTCCCGGCTCTCGCTCGAGGTGGCGATCCTCTCGGAGTCGTTGCTCGAACAGTTCTCTCCCGGGGTCCGAACGCCGCACCCGCTGGCCACGTCCCCCGTGCCGCGAACCCCGCCACGGTCCGAGGGTTGAAAGCCGGAAGGGGGCTGCCATGAGGCGTAAGGTACGCGGGTCGTCCTCCGACCGATTCGAGCTGAACCTCACCCCACTCCTGGATGTGGTCCTTCAGCTGATCACCTTCTTCATGATGCTCGTGCATTTCGGTTCGCGTATTGAGGGGCAGACGCCCTCGGTCCACTTGCCGATCGCCGCGGCGGCGCTTCCCGGCGCGGATCTTGGGCTGGATCGTCTCGTGGTTGCGATCGACCGGGAGGGTCGCCTCGTGGTGGCCGATGCGGTCCTCGATCCGGTCGCTTCCGCCCGTTGGTGGGGCGATCAGGCAAAGGTCCGGCGAGACGCCCGAAAGGCTCTGGGTGGAAATGCCTCGGAACTCCCGACGACCGTTGTGCTGAGAGCCGATAAGGACGCGACTTATGGCGTGGTCCGCAAGGCACTGGCCCAGGCCCAACGCTCGGGCTTTGCCCGCTTCTCGCTCATTGTCCTGCGGGAGGATCAGCCATGAGCCTCCGCAGGAAGCGAACTGGGCTGCCCGAGGAGGTCCCGTTTCCGGTCACTCCGTTTCTGGACATGGCATTTCAACTCCTCGCCTTCTTCATCCTGACCTTCCGCCCGCCCTCGAACGAGTTGAGGCTCGACCTCTACTTGCCCACCGCCGCGGCGGCGTTGCCGCAATGGCCACAGGCGACGGCAAAGGCCCCCTCGCTGGACGACCCGGACCTGGAGACGGACCTGGTCGTCGCGGTTCGCGCCAATCCTGATGGATCGATCGGCAATCTGAAGCTGGGCGACACCGCCGTGACCGACCTCTCGTCTCTGGAAGCTCGCTTAACCCGATATCGTTCGGTTCTCTCGGGACAGCCTCTGCGAATAAGGCTTGAGGCCCCCGACATCCTTCGCTATGAGGAAGCGGCGAAGCTCATCGCGACCTGTTCCCGGGCGGGCGTTTCCTCGGTCAAGCTCTCGGGAAGGGGGGAAGACCTCCCATGACCTGGACCCCGGTTCTGACGATCTGCGGCGTGCTCGGCCCTCTCCTCGCGGAGGTGCCTCTCTCCCAGATCTCGAACTACAAGAATGCCCTCATGGTGAAGACCGGAACTTCGGCCGCGCCGGTGACGTTCAGAGATTTGTGGGACCATCCCGACGAGCACATGGGGCGTCATGTTCGGGTCGAAGGGAAGTGGGAACGAGCGTTTCATGGGGCGGCCACAGTCGGCCTCCCCGAACGCCGGGAGGTCTGGATCTCGTCGGGGTCTCGCGATCTGCTCTGCCTCGTCCACCCTTTCGAGAAGAGCCGCGAGACGCTCCCACAAAGCCACGAGCGGATCTCGTTCGCAGGGACGTTTCTCGGCCTGATCCGCTACGAGAGCAGCGATGTAACCCGCCTCGCTCCTCTGATCGTCGGGAGCGAGCGTCCTCAACGCCTCCAGGAAGTCAGGGGGACAGCTCAGAAAGACACCTCGGCCGAATGGCTCCTGGCGGCGGCGTGTCTGGGCTTCGTCATCTTGATGTTGGGTCGCGTGGCGGCCCGACGGCCACCTTCGCGGAAGCCGCTATCCTTTGAGCCTGTCGATTTCGAGTCCTGAGGGACGAAAGGGGGCATCGTGCGGATCGGGAAACTCCAGATCGCGGCCGGACATTCCCCCTGGACGGACCCCCGCTCCCTGGGCTTGTCGGTGTTGATTCATGCCGTCCTGCTCGGGCTGGGATCGCTGCTTGTTCTCGCAGTGAAGGTCCCCTCGAGCTCGGGGCCGACCGCGTTTCTGACGGCTGAGGTGGGGCCGGTGGACAACCGCGCCGAGCCGGAATCGGGGGGAGGCTCGCCCGGGACGCTCGGGGGTTCGGCGTCGATCACCTTGTCCGGCGACCGCAGTCCCGGCGAGGAGATCGGCCCCAGGGAGGGCTCGGCTGATGCCCTGATCGCCTCGGTGCTCCCGAGCGCGAGGATTCAGCCTACGCGCGAGGACGGGCCGAGCGGACCTTCGACCATGGGGCCGGGGCTCCTGCCGGGGGCGGGATCGGGCGGGGGAGGCGGATCGGGCGGCGGTGTGGGCGGAGGTGTCGGGTCCGGCGTGGGGCCGGGCACCGAGTTCTTCGGGACGCCGGAACGAGCCCTGTCGTTCGCCTTCGTGATCGACTACTCGGGCAGCATGTCGCATCGAAATGCCCTGCGGATCGCCAAGACGGAGCTTCTCCAGAGCCTCGATCGACTTCCGCCGGATGCTCAATTCGCTGTGGTGTTCTACAACGTCCAGTCGGACGTGTTCCTCGATGCTCGGGGCAAGCGCGGACTCATGCCGGCGACTCAGGAGAACAAGGCTGTCGTACGCGATCGCATGTCCTCGATCCGGCCCGAAGGTGGGACCGACCACGCGAGGGCCCTGAGGGCAGCGATTGCGTTGAAGCCCGAGGTGATCTACTTCCTGACCGATGCCGAAACGATGGACGACGAGGTCGCGGTTGCGATCCAGGCCGAGGCCGGTCCGATCCGCATCCAGGCCATTGAGTTCGGCGACGGCCCGGCCTCGGCGGGCAACGGCGCAATCCGGACCCTGGCCACCGGCACAGGCGGCTCGTTCCGTCATGTGGACATCTCCGAGATTGCCGCCAAGTCGCGATGACCGCCCCTGGCGAATGTGGGCGGGAAGCGTTCTAGACTCTTTCCCGCCCCACCGGGCTGGTGTCTAATCCCAAAAGTCGTGACGGTCGCGAGGGCCGGCCACCTCTTGTCCTTCGGAATCTCTGCTTGCGAGTACCCGTCGACGTCATCTGACGTCGGCACCGGGCCCCTTTACCCACCGATGAGACCCCGCCATCGAGGCCTACGTCGCGTCTACAGGAGGAACGATCATGCGTCTTGGACTTCGGAACGTTCTCGCCGTGGCCTTCACGGGGGCTGCGCTCTGCGGAGCGGCACTTGCCCAGGAGGCGGCCCCCAACCCGGCACCGGCCGCGGCGGAAGCGGGGCTGACTGCGGCGGCCTCGGCCCCGGCCGTCGAGACCTTTCGCTTTTTCGGTTTCTGGGAAGATCCGCAGTACGCCGGATTTGAACGCTGGGCCCTCGTGGGGGTCCTCGGGATCGCCCTTCTCGGCCTTTTGTATGCCCTGGCACTGGTCAATCAAGTCATCGGTGCCGATCGCGGGACGGTCAAGATGCAGGAGGTCGCTGGTGCGATCCGCAAGGGGGCGAATGCCTACCTCGCCCAGCAGTTCCGGGCGATCATCCTGCTCGTCTTTTTGATCACGGGGCTGCTCTGGGCGACGACCAAGGAGCAGGATGCAAGCGCCTACGTGGCGATCGGCCGCGCTGCCGCGTTCTTCGCCGGGGCGGCCTTTTCCTGGACCGTCGGCTTCGTGGGGATGAGCCTCGCGGTCAGGGGGAATCTCCGGGTCGCCGCCGCCGCGAGGACGAGCTACGGCGCGGCTCTCCAGCTTGGGTACCGGACCGGGACGATCACGGGCATGCTCACCGACGGCCTCGGGCTCCTCGGCGGGACCCTGATCTTCATGATGTACGGCGAGCACGCCTACGAGATCCTGCTCGGGTTCGGCTTCGGCGGAACCCTGCTCGCCCTCTTCATGAGGGTCGGCGGCGGCATCTACACGAAGGCCGCGGACGTGGGGGCCGACCTCGTGGGCAAGGTCGAGGCGGGCATCCCCGAGGACGATCCCCGCAATGCGGCCACCATCGCCGATAACGTCGGTGACAATGTGGGCGACTGCGCGGGGATGGCGTCCGACATCTTCGAAAGTTACGAGGTGACGATCGTCGCCGCCATGATCCTGGGCTATGCAAGCTTCGGGCACAAGGGCGTGATCTTCCCCCTGCTCGTCCGGGCGATCGGGGTGATCGGCTCGATCATCAGCACTTACACGGTCAAGGCCGGGCCCGACAGCACGAGCGACGAGGCCCTCCACTCCGTGCATCGCGGGTTCATCATCGGCTCGATCATCAGCGTGGTCGGCTTCTTCGCCCTGGGGATCGGCTATCTCAAGTTCGATGATAACTACATCAGAAAGTATCCCCAGGCGCTGGGCGGATATGGACAGATCCTGGCTCCCGAGTTCGTGACCGGAAGGGCGGAGTTCGAGGACCAGTTCCGGGCCAACTACGACCGGAAGTTCGCCGAGCTGAAGATCAACGACCCCGACCTCTACGACCAGCAATTCGGGAGGGCCATCGGCGAGGCCGATCGCGAGTGGGTCCAGAACTATCCCTCGGACCGGAAGATCCTCCAGCGAAGCCTGCCCTTCTGGGCCAGCCTGGGCATCGCCGGCATGGACCTCCGCCCGGCGCTCACCTGCCTCATCGGGATCCTCCTGGCCCTGGCCCTGAACAAGGTCACGAGCTACTACACGCACACCCATTTCGAGCCCGTGAAGACGCTCGCGAAGTCCTGCCAGACCGGCCATGCCACGAACATCATCCAGGGGTTCGCCCTCGGGTACGAATCGACGGTGGTGGCCGTCGGGGTGATCGCGGCGGCGATCTTCCTGTCGGTCGTCATCTACGCGGGTGCTACGCCCATCTTCGTGGCGTATGGGGTGGCCATGTGCGGGATCGGGATGCTCACGCTCACGGGCAACACGATCAGCATGGACGTGTTCGGGCCGGTCGCCGACAACTCCAACGGCATCGGCGAGATGGGCTACGACCGCGAGGAGATGGGCGAGGAGAACTACCGCCGAGCCCGGCAGATCCTGGCCGACCTCGACGCCGTGGGCAACACCACCAAGGCCGAAACCAAGGGCATCGCGATCGGCTCGGCGGTCATCGCGGCCGTGAGCCTCTTCGCGTCGTTCATCGCCGTGATCGCGGTGGGAAGTGAAGCGGACATCGGCAAGATGACGCTCAGCCAGTACGCCACGCAGGCCGGTCGCCTTTCGATCGCTGATCCGAGGGTCTTCATCGGCGCGCTGATCGGCGGGGCGGTGCCGTTCCTCTTCAGCTCGATGCTTATCCGCGCCGTGGGCCGTGCCGCGTTCCTGATCGTGAAGGAGTGCCGCGCCCAGTTCCGAGACAAGGAAATCTGGGCCGGGACGAAGACTCCCGACTACGGCCGCGTGGTCAACATCTGCACGGCCGCGGCGCAGGCGGAGCTGATCGGTCCGGGCCTCCTGGCGATGCTCATGCCGATCATCGTGGGCATCTTCCTCGGGCCCTATGCCCTGGGCGGATACCTCGCCGGGATGATCGTCGTGGGGCAGCTCCTCGCCGTGTTCATGGCCAACGCGGGCGGGGCGTGGGACAACGCGAAGAAGCTCATCGAGGACGAGCCCAGGACCGAGTTCACCGGCAAGGGCTCGGAGAAGCACAAGGCCGCCGTGACCGGTGACACCGTGGGCGACCCGCTCAAGGACACGGCCGGCCCCGCGCTCAACCCGCTGATCAAGGTCATGAACATGGTCGCGCTCCTGGCGATCGGCCCGGTGATCTTCTATCAGCGCAAGCCTTTCAGCGAGAGCTGGGGCCTGTATGCGGTCGGTCTCCTCGCGGTGGTCCTTGTGGGCTGGGCCATTTACCGTAGCAAGGTCGAGTCCAAGGAACTCCGCGAGCTGGGGGCCGAACTCGCCGGGGGCTCCGCCGATG
>JANOBY010000100.1:0-1991 GCA_031411935.1 Planctomycetales bacterium
CTTTGAGGCCGCCCCCGCCGGTCGGCGATCACCATCGCTGACCGAGCTTCGTATGGGCATAGGCCCAAACGCCCTGATATGTGGACAAGAGGATCCATGCGTTCCCCGTGGGGAATGGCACCTTGGTGAGGACGATATCGGCAGGATCGGGGCTCTCCGCGAGGCCCGACAGCGATCGCCACCCCTCTGCCAGATGGATGCGGGGCGCGTTCGAGAAGCTGAGCCGGATCCCTCCGGAGGGCACATCGCAGGTCAATGACCGCTTCTCACCGAATCGCAGGACGATCAGCCCCCGTTTCGGGTGGATCTCGAGGCGGACCGATTCCTCTTGGCCCGTAATCTCTAGGGTTTGCATCGACACTCCCTCCACGACACCCCCGTTCGTTGAGCGCCTGGCGTTGAGCCATGGCGCCGGCCACGTATCTCTCGAGAACGTCCCGAGCGATGTGACTGAGGAACAGGAGTGGGTAGGGGGATGGTCGCGCGGGAAAGAACGACGAAGGGCGGGAGGCTAGCATGCGAATATCATACGTTCAAAAAATTAAATCTGTATCATATGTGAAAATTTTTCCTACCCAAGAATTGCCCGCCCATAAATCACCTTCGCGACTCCAAGACGGCGACCCTGTGCGGGAGCTTCTCGATCTCGATAGCATCGAGCCGAGCGTCGATCGAGTCCACGCCGAGGGTGAGCGTGTCGATCTTCCGCTCCAGGCGGGCGATCTCGCCCTTCATCTCGGCGTGGTTGCCTTCGATCTGCTGCCTCAGGCTCGAGTGAATGCCATCAATTCGGCCCGAGAGGACTGCGATCTGGCTTACGAACGTCGCCTGCATCGTCTGCATGTGATCGAGCAGGAGCTTCGGAGTGATCTCGGTCTCGTCGTTCGTCATACGCGGCGCATGCTACTCCTCGTGCTCTGAAAGGCAAGAAGAGTTGTGGCCTCAGTCGCGCGTGAATCCACCCAGCCCCTCCTCGAATCTCCGCATCACCCGTGCGACCGCCGCCAACTTCAGATCCTCGGGCAGACCCAGCGCCTCGCTCACGGCGACCTTCCTGAGCGTCGCCCGGTGCCGACGCCGGATCGAGAGTTCGCGGAGCCGTTGACGGAAGGGGTGGATCATGGGGAGTCGGGTTCGGATAGGAAGAACGGTTGACGAGGGGTTGAGAGCATGGCGCAAATGGGATTGGGCAAAAGGTCGCCATCGCGGTAAGCTGCGGCCAGTTTCAAGACTGTCGGCAGGAGCGGGTAGGTCCGGATGCGGGTCAGGATGCCCAGCCAAATTAAGAGATTCGCGATCAATTTGCCGATTTCATGGAGGTGGGGCGATAAGTCCCGCTATACCAGGATCAGACCCATGGAGCAAGTATCGCTCCTGATAGGGCTGATCGCGAAACAGCCCGGTTCGAATCCTTGACCCTGCCGAATCCGTTTCGATCGCGGGGATTCGCGGGAGCCCATGCTCGAGCTGATAACTCATCCTGACCAGGACCAATGTGCCCTGTTCGTCGATTTAGAGCGACTCCTGCATCCCTTCGACTCTATCCAGTTGGGGCCGAGATGACGTCAAAGGTCGCAAGGGTTGCGGCTCGCTGCCAGAGATCGAGAAGGTATCGGTCTTGTCGGACCGACGCGCGATAATCGTCACGCTCGAATGGGTGTCTCGTTCATCTCGGTTCTGGACGTGACTCGAAAGATGTGGCCCGGGAGTCCGAATGGCGTTCGGAGGGCGTCCAGGCATTGGCGGTATCTCGCCAGCCAATGTAGCCAGCCTTGGGCGGGGACGGCTTCCGGGGCTGTCCCCGCCGGAAGGGCATCGTCCCCAGCACTATCGAGAATCGGCGACACGATCCCCAGGAACTCATCAGCCTTGGACTCGATTTCCATCCGACTCGCAAACAGCGTGGTCAGGTGGCTGAATACGGCCGTCGATAGCCGTTGATCACCGGTACCGCTGAGCCTGGCGAGTCGGCTGAGTTGTTCACTGACCGA
>JANOBY010000101.1:0-3865 GCA_031411935.1 Planctomycetales bacterium
TTGTGATCGGGGAGGCTCACCAGGTCGATGCGCGGGGGCATGTCGAACGTGGAATAGGTGTGGATCGCCCAGAGGCCGTCGGGCGAGACCTGGTACTCGTGCGTGCCCGGCTGGTCGGAGGGGGTGAGCCTTCGCGTGGTCCCCTTGCCGTCGAGCGCCCCCCGGAACAGGTAGCGCTGGGCGGCGTTGGTGGGGGAGGCGATGAAGTCGATCTCGTTGCGCTTCTCGTCCACGCGGAGGATGTCGAGCACGTCGAACGGGCCGGGCGTGACGACCTTCGGCTCGCCTCCGTCGACCGGAACCGCAAGCACGTGCCTCCATCCGTCGCGCTCGCTGACCCAGGTGAACGTCTTCCCGCCATCGATCCAGCGGAGGTCGTCCACCACGTCCACCCAGGCGTCGTCGCGGTCGGTGAAGACCACGCGGGCCTTTCCGGTCTTCGCGACGGCGATCGTGGCCTCGTTCGTGTTCTGGAGCCGGTTCATCCTCTGGAGGAGCAGCTCATCGGAGCTGGCGGCCCAGTCCATGCGCGGGATGTAGAAGTCGCGCGAGTCGCCCGGGAGGTCCACCCACGTGGTCTCTCCGCCCGAGGCCGCGACCACCCCCACGCGGCACGACGGGTTGGGCTGGCCGACCTTGGGGTAGGGGATCGAGGTGGTGCGGGGGTAGAGGTCGGCCGTGGTGTTCACCAGGATGTAGTCCTTCACGCCCTCGTCGTCGATCTGCCAGTAGGCGATCGAGGCGCCATCGGGGCTCCAGCGGAACCCGTCGCGGAGGGCGAACTCCTCCTCGTAAACCCAGTCGGAGGTGCCGTTGGAGCGTCGGGGGGAACCGTCGGCGGTGAGCCTCGTGATCTTGCCGTCGGCGAGGGTCTCCGCGTACACGTCATTCGCGCGGACGTAGGCCACCCGGCTCGCGTCGGTCGAGAACTTGGCGAACATGAGCGTGGGCTCTCGGTCGTCCCCGCCGAGGCGTTTGAGCGTCTTGCCTTCGCGGTCGAGGACCCAGTAATCCCCCTTCGTGTTGAGCCTCCACACGCGGCGGGTGTTGGTGAAGATGAGCAACTTCTTGCCGTCGCGCGACCACGAGTAATCGGCGATGCCCAGCGGCTGGGAGGCCCCCTCGGGCGTGAGCGATTCGGCCGTCACGAGGACCTCGCGCGCCCCGGTCGCGGGGTTGTAGCGGACGATCTCCCGCCCCTTGCCCGAGGCGCCGGGCTCGACCGTGGTGTAGCCCGACCCGTCTTCCAGCCACCGGGCGGGGCCGAAGCCCTCGGTCCGGAAGTCGTCGGTCTGGACGATCCGGTCGATCGTGAGGCGCGCAGGGTCGGCGTCCTGCGCCGCGGACCGATTCGCGCCCATGCCGATCCCAAGGACCACCACCGCAATTGCAAGGCCGATCCGCCGTTCCATCAGGCAACCTCATCTTCGGGGAGAATCGCGACAACAGCCCGATTGCACCCGAATCGGGACGCGGGGGCAACGCTCTTGGGGGCGAAATCGCGAGGGCCGGCGGCGGAATCTATCCAATGCGGGATGGGGACGTGAGAATATTCTCCCTGGCGGCGGTCGCGGGCGTAACTTCTACGCCCGAAGGCGCGGCACGCCGGATCTGAGGCCCGGTTTCGATGGAACCCTGGTTGGTTCGCGAGTTCGGCGGTCGCGGGATGGGCGTGGTTCTGGGCATGGCGTCGGGCAGCGTGGTCACGTACCTGATCGGCAAGTGGAAGCGGCACCGACAGAGGGCAAGCATCGTCTCGGGCGACGCGCGCGACACCGTGGTCATCCACCATCACCTGGTGGAACGCCGGGACGGGGCAGGGGCCCCCGCACGCACGGTCCTGCGCATCCGGACGGTCGGCCAGTCGGAACTCTCTCGCGTGGTGCCCAACGGCCACCTTGCCGAGGAGCTGCTGAGGCGGGCGCTGAAGGTCACGCCACGGGAGACCCTGATCTCGATGGAGCATGCCGAGGGCTCGTACCTGCTGGAGACCCTTACCAACTTCGTGTGCGACCGGGTGGGGAATTCCGAGTTCGAGCACGACCTTTATGTGATGGCCCCGTGCTGCGAGCCCGCGGGCATGGCGATCCACCAGCCGATCACGATCTTGCTGGTGAGGGTCGCCGACCTGCCCCTGTTCGAGGCCTGGCCCGATTGCCGCGAGGTGCAGGTCGAGCACAGCGCCGAGGGCATGCGCGTGCTCACCCTCATGGCCCTGGCCCGCCGCTACCGCCAGGAGCAGGAGCACCTCGCGACCCTGCGCCGCACGGGCCAGCGCACGCAGCACATGGAGACCATGTACATCCTGGACCTCTCGCTCGATCGCCGGTCGGCCGTGGTCCCGACGAAGCCCGTGAGCTGGGGGCGTTACGAGGCGGTGCTCAAGGAGATGAACCTGGAATGATCGCCGCCGATCGTGGCCCTCGGGGGCGGATCCGCCTGGATGATGGGTAAGGTCTGCGGGTCATGACGACGTTCGCAAGGTGATCATGTTCAGATTCAAAAAAGGCTCGTGGCGATCGCGGCCTGGAACGTGCTCTAATATTCGACAGAAGGGATGCGAGGCCGGGAATGGTGGTCTTGTCGGGCAGGGAGGATCCGTCACATCCCTTACATGAGGTGAATCATGGCGACGAAGAAGAAGTCCAAGGGCGTGATCGAACGGATCGGCGACGCGGTCTCCACCGGCGCCGGGGTCGTGATGGACGCCGGGTCGAGGGCGATCGAGACGGTGGGCGACCTCCTGCCCGGCTCCACGGCCCCCGCCAAGCCCAGGAAGGCGACCCCCAAGAAGGCCGTCGCGAAGGCCGCGGCGACCAAGCCCGCCGCCAAGGCGTCCGCCCCGAAGGCCGCGCCCAAGGCCGAAGCCAAGGCCACGAAGCCCGCGCCCAAGGCCGCGCCGAAGGCGTCTGCGCCCAAGGCCGCTGCCCCGAAGGCCGCCGCGCCCAAGGCCTCCGCGGCCAAGACGAAGGAGCCCGTCGCCAAGGCGAAGGCCGCTCCCAAGGCCGCCGTGAAGAAGCCCTCCGCGAAGAAGAAGGGCTGACGCCCCGGCTCGCCCGGGCAGGCACGATCCGCCTCCCTCCGCAGACGTGCCCGGCCCTGTGCGGCCTCTCCCGATCGGCTCGGCCCCTCGCCCTCCTTCCCGGAGGCGAGGGCCTCAGCCTTTCCGGTCAACGCCCCTCCGCGGCGATCACTTCGCCGCTTTTTCGGGCGTCGTCTTCAGGTGGGCGTCGAACCAGTCGGCGAACGTGGCGAGCTCGGTCTCCATGTTCGCCCAGCCGTGGCCGGCCTTCGGCTTGACCACGAGCTTCGCGTCGACCCCGGCGGCCTTGAGCGCCTCGACCATGATCTCGGCCTGCTGGATCGGCACGAGCGTGTCGGCGTCCCCGTGCACGATCAGCGTGGGGGCGTCGTCGGCCGAGGCGTGCGTGATCGGCGAGATCCGCTTGCCGATCTCGCGGAACTTCGCCTCGTCGGTCACGGGCACGAACTTCCTGTCCTCGGGCGACATCGTGTGGAAGTCGAACGGGGCGGCGAAGTCCTTGAGGATCCCGCGTCCCAACGCGTCCTCTCCGGGCTTGCCGTAGTTGAGGAAGTCGGTCGGCGGGAAGAAACACGCCACGGCCTGAACGCGGCTGGACTCGCGGTCCACGGGGTCTGTCGCCCTGGGGTTCCCGGGCTCGCCCGCGGTGCCCATCATGAGCGACAGGTGCCCCCCGGCCGACCCTCCATAGATGCCCAGCCGGTCGGGGTCGATCGCGTATTCCTTCGCGTGATGGCGAATGAACCTCACCGCGCGTTTCATGTCGTCCACGACCTCGGGGATCGTGAACTTCGGCTGGCTCCCGTGCACCACGGCGAACAC
>JANOBY010000102.1:0-26355 GCA_031411935.1 Planctomycetales bacterium
TCGGCTCCATGTCGGCTTCGTACCGGGGCCTTACCTTCGTTCCGGGCGGGGACCAAGCACTCCAATTGCGGTGGGTCGAATCCACGAACAACGGGCGAGGTCGGGAAAGGTGCGATGCCCTCGACCCCAGGGACGGTCGCACCATTTACTCCCTGGGCGGGCGCGGGCAAGAGGCAGGCTCGCTCCTGGCGACCAGCCCCGACGGACGCTTCGGTGTCGTGGTGGGCGAGGATCATCGCTCCGAAGTGACGCTCGACCTGTGGTCATTCGAGCAAAACCGAGCCTTGAGCCGACTCGGCCGCTATCCGTACCCGGCGGGTTCCTTCGGCAGCGGTCTCCTCCCCAGGTTCTCGCCGTCCTCGCGATGGCTGCTGGCGGATCGGGCGGCGAATCAGGGTCGCGCCATGGAGATTTGGAGGGTTCCCGACGCGGTCCACGTGGGCTCCGTGCCCCTGGCCAAGGCACAGGACGTAGAGAAATTTGGTTCCACCGATGTCGGGAGTTCGGAGTTCGACTCCGGCGAGACCATGATCCGCGTCGGCTCGGAGATATTCGACCTGGAGACGGCATCCCGGAAATGTGCCCTCGATCTCCCCCGTCGGAAGGACCCCACGTCCTCAAGATTGGACCTGGAATTCCGTCTCCTGACTGACCGAATCGCGGTCGCAACGTGGAAGCCCAGTGGCTTCTTCGGTGATGCTCATCAATTCCTGCTTTGGGACCTGTCCACCGGAGCGAGGACCGAACTGGGAGAGTCGACCTGGGGTGATCGCCAGTACGGGACCCTGGGCGTCCAGTCCAGCTCCGATGGCGCCCGCCTGCTGATCTACGGCGGTCTGCTCACGGAACCGCACATCCCGAGCTCGAAATACCGAGTAGAGCTCTGGAGCCTCTCGAACAAGAAGCTGATCCGGCACCACGAGCGAGAGGGAGACCAGTCCCAGTTCTGGAAGATATGGGGAGACGACCGGGCCTTTTATCTGCCGGAAGCGAGACCTGTCGGCGACCGAGGCCTGGCCATGTTCGAGGTAGAGGCCCTCACCCAGGCCTACTCCTGGGAGAATGGTGAGGAACTCCCCCGGCCCGGGGAAACCATCCTGGCCCACCAGAGGCCGCCCTCGATCCCCTTTCCGCTCGGTTGGGATCGGCGTACCTGGACTATCTGGGCCGGCACTAACGGCTGGTCGCTCCAAATCAACCGGAGTGTCGACCGCAATCCTTTGGCCGGGACGGCGGAGCTCGGCGCAGCCGCTCGTCCCTTGAGCCTCCAGTCCGACCCGCAGCATCGTGTCGCCCTGATCACATATAGGACCGCCCAAGCTAAATCCGGCGAATCATCCCTGCCTGGCCAGGGGGTATGGAGGCTTGGGGATGGTGCCTTGTTATTCACGCTCCCCCGGGACGAGACCTCCGGGGGGTTCGATCCAACCGGCGCATGGCTGGTGACCCGCGGCCCCAAGGGCTCGATCGGTATTTATGCGACCAACGCGGACCGTGAAGTCCGTAGGGTCATGCTCCCGAGCCTGCCCCGGGCCACCGGAGACATTCTCCTCTACCTATGTCTGAATCCCAAAGGCGATCGCCTTGCCTTCGTTCACCAAGGTGTCCTGTATCTGTGGGACGTCGCGACCGATCGGCCTGTCAAGGTCTTCGAAAAGCCCGGCCTCTTCTCTCCTGTCATGTGCGTGGCCCAGAGCGATCGAACGAAACGCGTTGCGATCGGGGGGGAGGAGGGCGTGGTCATGCTCTGGGATCGCGACCGAGGGGAACCGCTGCGGACCTTGATCGGGCACTCTTCCGGCGTGGTCGCCCTGGCGTTCCATCCCGATGGTGGCCGCCTGGCGTCCGCCGCGAAAGACGGGAAGATCTACCTCTGGGACGAACACGGCGCGAGAATTTGGGAGTCTCGCCTTGACGCGGCATCGTCTGTTGACGCTTTGATTCGCAAGATGTCTTTCGATGCGGACGGGACCACCCTCATCGCCGGGACGACCGACGGACGTCTGCTCCGCCTCTCGTCCCGATCGGGTCTGGTCCTCTCTAAGGCCGACGTAGACTCCGGAGGGATCTCTATCGCCATTTCGCCGGGGGGACGCATTGCCGCCTCGGGCGTTCGCGGCCGTATTTTGATCTTTGAACCCGACCTCTCGAGACAGAGTTCGGCCTGGGAGGTCGGAGGCCCGGTCCACTCGCTGACCTTTATCGGCGACGACATCATCGCGACGGGCGGATCGGCCATCGGGTTGTGGGACGCCAACTCCGGCAGGCAACTTCTCTCGTACCAACCGCGACGCGGTCCAGTCCGTGAGCTTCATTACGACGCCAGGAAGGCCATCCTTTGGGCCGGCGATCGTTCCGAAGAGATTGGCTCGATTGATATCATAAATATTGAACAGGCCTTGAGCGGACTGAGCCTAGACCTCCCGTCCCGCCCGCCCAGACGATTGGAAGGCGAACCCACGAAGGAGATCAGCAAGGCCGCGTCTCATGCATCCGCACCGAGCGGTCCGGCTGCCCCAGGTCCGGCCCGCTCCGGTGACATTCCCTCCGAGTGGAGTGGCTTCCAGTGACTCATGTGCACTGACTCGTGACGATCGATATGCTATTGGGAGTGCCCGCACAGCCAGCGTCCTAGTATATCCGGCCCTTGGGGGAGTTTGCTGTGGTCCGGCTCCGGCTAGCGGGTCAACCGCCGCGATAATCACATTGCGGACGGACTCGTTTCCGCAGGGCACGTCACTCAAAGCGTTTCGACGTGATGAATTCAAGAGAACGAAGGACGGACGTTACCCCGTCGGCAGGCTCCATGATCTTGAGGAGGTCGTCCCATACCACCGGAAGTCCATAGCGGGAGGCCTCCTGCTCCGTCGTGACGCTCAAAGCCTTGCCTTTCGTACTGTCGGTCATGGGAAACCTCATCTCACGGAGCAGGATTGGCCACATCGACCGGGTGGGCTAAGGGTGGCAGCGTTGCCACCCCAGACCCGTCTTGATTCAACCACAGATCGCCTGGAAAAAGTCGTCTAACATCAAACATTGGAGGGATCTCGAAGGGTTCGCAATATGTAACCATGACCACTACCGGCGACTACCGGATTTGGTAGGTTGATACTGTGAAAAAAAGGTGAAAAAGGATCGGAAAGAGATGGGTTTGCAAGGCCACCGCAAGGCGATAAAATGCTTGTCTGGAAGGCGAACACGAGTGTTTCGCCCTGCCCCAGTCAGCCGTTTCCTAAACCGTAGGCCGCAGGTTCGAAACCTGCCGGGTGTACTGACTTCGAAGCCACCAAGACACGCTCGTTTCCCTTAAATACAAGGGGTTCGGGCGTTTTGTCATTGGCGGTCATCGAGATTGTCGATCCGCCCGTTTCCGACTCAATCCGAGCCGATCCGTCCCCCGCGTAGGGCAAGGGAAGAGCACGGAGATTTTTGATGCGTCCATGTGTCCCGGTTGCGGCGTCTGTCTCGGGGGGCGGCTTGGGCGCGTCTTGAGGGGGCAAAGATTCGACCGCTCCCCTCAAGTCGTGAACGGAAACCTTGGCGTAATGATTCAGGGTCGTCTCGGGCTTGGCATGGCGGGCCAGGGTTTGGACTCCCTTGATGGAAACCCCCGCGCTGACCAGGACGGACACGAAGTAGGCCCGGAGCGAATGGAAGTCGGCCGCCCCCTCTTCCGTTTCGTAGGGAATGCCAGCGGCGGTCAGGTCGGCGCGGATCACCTTGGCGGCGGCCGGGTTGAGCGGAAGGACGGGCTTCCCGGCGGGCTTGCCCTCCAACCATGCGGCCAGGATCGGGACCAGCGCTTGTGGGATCGGTTGATCGACCGGGCGTCGATTCTTCGTCGCGCTCGCCCGAAGGAAGATGGAGGGCTCGGAACCCTTCAAGCGGAACGACTCGGAAGTCAGCTTCCGGAGTTCGTCGGCCCGGAATCCCGTCGCACTGGCGATGCGGTAGGCCATCGCTCGGAGCGGTCCGGGCATGTTGTACCGCTCGGGGCCGCGCTCGGCTGTTTGGATGAGTTTCGCCAGTTCGTCCCCTGTCAAGACTCGCCGCTCGTGGCGTGGATCCTCCTCGGGGTTGTATCCCTTCACCCCTCAGGCTCTTGGCAGACTCGCCCGCGTCGATGATGACTTCCACCATGTCCAGGTCGTGAAGGGAGGCATGGGCCCGGACCTTGGATTCTTCCTCGTGGTCGGGAGCTGTTGCACGAGTTCGTCCGTCTGGACTTCACCACGGATGGCGGGCGCCGGGTTAACGGTTTATCCGGCTCTCTCGTGCTCGGCTGGTGCCACGTATCCGAGCGACGAATGACGTCGGATCCGGTTGGAGAAGATCTCGATGTACTCGAAGATGCCGAATATCGGGCCTTTCGGACCTCGGTCAAGATGGCCCGCGCGAGCTCGGAGTCGGACGCCCTGGCGGTGATCCGTCAGGCAGCCCGGGACGGAACGTGGCAGGCGGCGGCGTGGTATTTGGAGCGATCCAACCCTCGCCGGTGGGGCAAGGTTGCTCGCTTCAAGGCGGAGATCACGGCCCGCGGAGACGCCCGACCACTGGTGTCTGCGGAAGTTCGGGAGAGGGTGCTGACAGACCCCGGATACGCGGAACTGGCCTGCAAGTTGGCCGCACTCATGGCCAGGCCTCAGTCCTTGTGAGGAACCGACCATAAACATGTGGATAATACGCCAGGCCAAGCTCGGTAGGCCCGACATGCTCGCGGACGATCTCCCTCAAGACCGTATGACGCCTTGTCTACAGCCCATCGGAAGCAATGATTTCGCCTCCCGCCCTGGTGGACATCGCCCGCCAGGTCGGGGGGGCCACGCCGTTACGGACGAAGACAACGTGGCCGTCGCAGAACAGCACGTTTACCCCTCCAGGATGCTGGCTGCGGGCGGCTTTCCAGCCGGGGTTGTGGTAGGTGATGCAGTCGTAGCGGGCGGAGTTGGGCGTCTCGTGGTGGTTGTAGAGGGTGTTGAGGTAGTTCCCGTCCCACCAGCCCGCGCCCTTGTTCAGGAGCCAGCCCGAGGGGGCACCGGCACACCCTTCGTCGGTCAGGGGGCCCGCCGCCATGCGGGCCATTGCCCGCGAGGGAGGCGAAGGAGTCGGCCATGGTGTCACCTGGCTGTATGGTCCCGCGAGCCCGAGCAGCTGCTCGGACGCCGCCACCGTCATGCTTGAGCCATCGGTCAACCTTGCCATCGACGTCGCCGGGCCCAGGATGAAAGCCCCGTCGGCGTTGGTGGCGTCGCCGCCTCCGATGCCCGAACCCGAGCAGAACGCGTAATTCACCGGACCTGAGCCTGCCATCGGGGGCGGGGCCCCGTCGCTAGGGCAGAGGAACGAAGCGACGGTCGTGCTCATCGCCGTGGTGTTGGCCGGGTAGAACGGCCAGAACGGCGACGGGCCGCCGGTCGGCCTTGAGCCCACAGGGAAGTCGAAATTCAGGGCGTTGAAGAGGTTCGCCTGCTCCAGGTACGGGGCCATCTGGGCGAGTGCGGACCAGCGGTACTGTTGCGGAGACGTGGTCGAGGGTACCGGCGACGTCGGATAGAGGAAGCCGACGGGGAAGCTCCCCACCGCCGCGTGATAGTTGTGCAGGGCGATCCCGACCTGCTTCAGGTTGCTGGTGCACTGGATCCGGCGGGCCGCCTCCCGGGCTGCCTGGACGGCCGGGAGGAGGAGGGCGACGAGCACGCCGATGATCGCGATGACGACCAGCAATTCGATCAGCGTGAATCCTCGCCGGTGGCCCGGCGAGGAGTGGACGACGCGGTAGGGACGCTCTTCGGTCATGGGTCGCATCTCCTCGTGGCTCGGAAGCGGTTAGGGCTTCTTCGGGGATTCCACCTGGGATTCCGCCGTCATCGGAACCGCCACGGCCTGCTTCCGTTCGGAGAGCACGAACGCGGTCTTGCCGACCTGGGTCACCCCGAGCGAACCGGACAAGCCGGATTTCAGCACTCGGACCTCGGCTCGGTCCCCCTCGACGGTGATTTCGGTGACTCTCCCCCCGCCTTCGGCCTGGAGGAGCGACTTCGGCCCCGAGGTCCGCAAGCCGTCGGGACGGGAGAACGAGGCCGAGGTCTTGATCTCCACAACCGGCCCCGCCGTCCCATCCTCTTTCACGGGGATTCTCAGGAGCTTGCCGTTGAAGATGAGGTTCACATAGAGGGAGCCGTCGGCCAGGAAGCTCAGGCCGTCGACGCCACGGAGCTCGGGGCCGGACGCCCACACTTCGAGCTCCTTGGCACCCGGCTTGAGCCTGAGGACCCGTCCCCCGAACGTGTCGCTCGTGGATGCCGAGCCGTCGGCCGCGATGGCCACGTCGTTGCACACGCCCCCGCACGGGGCCGCGAAGGTGCCCCTGGCCTCGCCCGTCTTCAGGTCGAACGAACGCAACGCCGGGAGCCCCGCCGGGGGCGTCCCCCGTCCGAACGGGGCATTGTCGCACGCCCACAGCGTGTTCGACTTCTCGTCGGCGAGGAGGCCGAGCACATTGGTGAGCCCGGCCTTGTCGGCCCGGGTCCCGGCCACGGCCTGAGACTCGTCGGGCGGTGCCCGATAGATGGTGCCGTTCGCGGTGCTGCCGAAGAACACGGTGCCGTCCTGGGTCGACGTCAGGTTCTCGGGGGCCGCCGACGCATCCTCGATGGGAATCTCGGCGCGGTCCTCGGCCGACGCGGGCGAGGCGGCCCATGCGAGAGCGACCAGGGCGAGCACGCTTCCCCCGAAGCCCGGCGAAATCAACTTCATCGGTCGTCCTCACCTTGGGAGTTGGGGTGGAAGAAGGGAGAGGAGCGGAGCGAGCTTTCGGCTCACTTCTTCCCGGTGTAAGCGACCCGCCAGACCGTGCCCGAGCCGTCATCCGTCACGATCAACGACCCGTCCCGGGCAACCGCCACGCCCGCAGGGCGGCCCCAGACGTTGCCCTCCTGGGTCACGAAGCCCACGAGGAAGTCCTCGTATTCGCCGGTCGCCTTGCCGTCCTTCATCGGCACGCGGATGACCTTGTAGCCGGTGCGCCGGGCGCGGTTCCACGAGCCGTGCTCGGCCGCGAAGGCGTCGTTCTTGTACTCCTTCGGGAACTGGTCGCCGTCGTAGAACGTCAGGTCGATCGAGGCCGAGTGCGATTGCAGGAGCACGTCGGGGACGATCGCCTTGTCCTTCAGCTCGGGGTGCTTGCCCTTGTACCTCGGGTCCTGGTTCGGGCCGAGGTAGTACCACGGCCAGCCGTAGAAGCCCCCCTCCTCGACGTGCGTGATGTAGTCGGGCACCAGGTGGTCGCCCAGGCCGTCGCGCTCGTTGACCGAGGCCCAGAGCTGCTTGGTCACCGGGTTCGTGGCGAGGCCCACCGGGTTGCGGATGCCGCTGGCGAAGATCCGCTCGTTCTTGCCGTCGGGGTCGAACGCCAGGATGTCCGCGCGGCGCTTCTCGCGGTCGTTGTCGTCGTTGTTCGAGCGCGATCCGACCGAGACGTACAGCGTCTTGCCGTCGGGCGAGAACTCCAGGTCGCGCGTCCAGTGCCCGCCCCCGCCGACGCGCTCGTTGCCGCTGGGGATGTCCTTGACGATCGTCTCCTTCTCCCCCGAGGCCTTCGTGTCGCCGTCCTTGTAGGGGAAGCGGACCACGGAGTCGGTGTTGCCGACGTAGACGTACTTTGGGTCGGGCCCGACCGGGTAGAAGGCGATCCCGAACGGTCGGTTGAGGCCGGTGGCGAAGACCTCGTTGACCTCGGGCTTGCCGTCTCCGTCCTTGTCGCGGAGGACGCGGACGCGGTTGGCCCGGCTCTCGGAGACGAACAGGTCGCCGTTCGGGGCGCGGACGATCACGCGGGGCTCGGACAGGCCCTTGGCGAACTCCGTCACCTCGAAGCCCGCGGGCGCCTTGGGCCAGGCCCCTTCGGGACGCGGGGCGACGCGGGGGAAGTTCATGGCCGACGGCGTGGCGCCGGGCGTGTCCAGGTCCGAGACCGTGACCTTGCGGCGCACGCCCGGCGCGTCGGTCGAGAAGTCGCCGAGGGCGTCCTTGCCGGTGAGGGTGCGCGTGCCGGGCTTCGGGTCGTCGGCCAGGGCCGCCGAGGCCGGCAGGAGGAGGGTCAGGAAGACGATCGGGAGGCGTTGGCTCATGGAGGCATACCTTTCTTGTGTTTGCGAGATTCCGCGGACGCTGGATGGCAGGGCTCGCGGGAGGGTTGCCAAGGTTGAAGCAGTTGAAAGTTTACGCTGGTTCCTTCGGGACCTCAGCTATCGTTATGCGCCGCGGCGCACGCTGAACGTGAGCTGGGCCAGCTTCCATTTGCCTTCCAGCTTGAAGTAGACCTCCGTCACCGTGAAGGGATTGGTGACCTCGTTGCCGCCGACGACGGCCAGCAGGCGAACCTTGCCGAGGTGGATGGCGGTCGTGCCGACGACCCGCACGCCCACGACCTCTTCGGCGTCCGCCTTCTTGTACTGGATGCGCCCGCTCTTGATGGTATCGAGCTCCTGGGCCCTGGTCATCGACCCGCTCATGTGGGTGAAGAAGGCCTCCTCATAGAAGAGCCCTTCCAGGGCTTCGATGTTCCGTTCGGCCATCCAGATCCATTTCTGTTTGGAGAGGTCCAGGATCTCCTGTTTCATGTCCTTGCTGCTCCCCGCATCCTTGGCGGCGGGAGAAGCCTTGGTGCCGTCGTCCTGGGCCCAAGACGGACCCGCAATGGCCATCGCGAACCCCATCGTCAACACGAACGGTGTCAGGCGGTGCATGATACGGATTATGTTTAATTCATGCGCTTTCACGCCGGTCCAGGTAGGGGGCGGAGCAGACGGACTTGATCCGCTCGGCGACGGTGCCCACCGCCACCAAAGCCGAGCATGCCGCCCCCTTCAGCGCCTCCCAGTCCTCGTAGACGCGGTTGGACCAGTGCTAGGGCGCAAGATGGCGCGAAGGAAAATCGTAGAATCCGTATTAGTCGTTCGGGCTGGGGACATTCCAGGCACGCGGAGAGGCGGCTCAACGGGGAAGGGGCTGCGCTCCTTGCGATCCGTGGATGGCCGTGGTCCCTGCGTTCTTCACGAAACTTTGATAGAATCTGCCCACTCTTTGCATGCCGATCTGTGACCTTTGGGACGTGGATCCTCTGATGCCCCGCAGGAGATTGCCCGTGTTTTTTCGGCCCCTCGCGCTTGTCGCGGTCCTGGCGATGTCCGCGACTGCCCAGGACCCCATGCGGTCGCTCCAGAATGCGAACATCCTGACCAAGGACGAGAAGCAGCCGCGGCCCTATCACTTCGGGTCGCAGGGCCCCAATGGGGTTTACTCGAACAGCACCGGGCATTCCAACCGTTTGATCCCCGTTTACACCTTCGGCAAGAGGGTAGACCTGGGGGCCGTGGCGGGCAAGAACAGCGTGTATCGGGACGAGGCACGGCTCACCAAGCTTTACGGGACGCTGCCCCCCAACACGCTCAACCCCGAGGCCGAGTACTTCGACCAGAGCGACATGTATCGGGTGCAGAAGACCGCCGTGGAAGGCGGGGTCAAGCACCTGTTTATTGTTTGGTTCGACGGGATGGACTGGGACACGACCCGCGCCGCGGCCATCGCCAGGACGGGCAAGGACTACACCGAGGGCAAGGGCTCGGGCTTGAACTTCCAGGACTTCACCGCCGACGGCTCGGCTCAGTACGGCTATTACGTGACGAGCCCCTCGCACGACGTGAGCACCCGCAACCCCGACGAGCAGACGGTCACGATCGACTTCGCGAAGAGCAACCCGGGCGGCTACGACGTGCGATTCGGAGGGCCTAACCCCTGGACCCCCGGCCCCCTTCTGAAGACGGCCCCGGGTTACTTGAAGGGGTCGAAGGACGAGGTGGCGAAGGCCGGGGGCATCGCCCATGCCGTGACCGACTCCGCCCCAAGCGCCTCCGAGTTCGCCTCGGGGGTGAAGTCGTTCAACGACGGGATCAACGTAGGCGAGGACGGCCGGATGGTCGAGACCCTCTTCGCGCAGCTCCAGCGAGAGAAGGGCTGGAAGGTCGGCACCGTGACCAGCGTACCGTTCCCCCATGCTTCGCCCGCCGCCATGTATGCTCATAATGTCGAGCGCGACGACTACCAGGATCTCGCCCGCGAGATGCTCGGACTGGAGAGCATCGTGCAGAAGGACGGGAAGGGGCCGCGCATGCCGGGCCTGGACGTGGTCATGGGCGCGGGCTACGGGCAGGTGCTCGCCGACTCGAACATCCTGGGCCAGGGCAAGAACGCGGTGAAGGGGCAGAACCTGTTCCTCGCCGACGCCGACCTGAAGGCCATCGACGCGAAGAACGGCGGCCCCTATGTGGTCGTGACCACGAAGCTCGACGCCAAGGCCGACGAGGCGCTGGACAGGGCCGCCGAGAAGGCCGCCGCCGAGGACAAACGCCTCTTCGCCTTCTACGGGACCAACGGCACCCACTTGCCCTACCAGACGACCGACGGCGACTATCGCCCCTCGGCCGGGATCCGCGGCACGCGCGAGAGCTACTCGGCCGACGACCTGCTGGAGAACCCCACCCTGGCCGACATGACCCGCTCTGCGCTGAAGGTCATGGCCGCGAAGAAGGGCCAGCCGTTCGCCCTGTTCGTGGAGGCCGGCGACGTGGACTTCGCCCTGCACGACAACAACCTGGACAACGCCATCGGCGCCGTGTACAGCGGCGAGGCCGCCATCCAGGTCATCACCGACTGGGTCGAGAAGAACAGCAACTGGGACGAATCGGCGATGATCATCACGGCCGACCACGGCCACTACCTCATGATCGACGACCCCAAGGCCCTGCTCGGGACCGCCCGGGTCAAGTCCTCGGCCGAGGCGGGACGCTGAACCTGGGGAAATGCGTTTCACGCAGAGGCCGCAGAGAAGGGGGGTCGATTGCAGGTTCCGGGATCCCAGATCCTTATCCTGTCATCTCCGCGTCCTCTGCGTCCCCTCCGCGTCTCTGCGTGAAACGTCTTCCCATCGATTGACTCACAACTCCGTCCGAACGATCATCGGAGCATGATCCTCTCACCTGACCGCAAACGGACGCGGCACCGCAGCCTGGCGATGATGCTGGTGCTGGTGGCGTTCGTGGCGATCGGCCTCTGGGCCTGGCGGAATGTGGACGAAGGGCTCCAGGCCCAGGGCCTGGCCCTCACGATCCGCTCGGGCAGCCCGGACGAGCGGCTCGCGGCCATGGATGAGCTCTGGAGGCTCACGCCCGACCAGGCGAACCTGGCGTTGCCCGCCCTGCTCGCGGCGCTGAACGACCCTTCCGCCCCGATCCGGGCCCGCGCCTCGTCGCTCCTGGATTACGCGGTCCTGAAGGTGTCCGATCCCTCGGAGGTCTCCGAAACGACGGCCACGCTCCTGAAGGCGCTCGGGCATTCGGATCCGGCCGTGCGGCGAGGCGCGGTGGCCAACCTCGGGCGGCTCTACAAGGAGGTGCCGAAGTCCCCGGCGTCGAGCCTCCCGCCCGAGGTGGCGCAGGCCCTCCTGAAGGCAACTTCCGACCCGGCGGGGCCCGTCCGCGAAGCCGCCCTGGCGAGGTTGACCGAGTTCGAGGGCGACCCCAAACCCCGCCTTGCGCTCCTGCTCGCCGCGACGAAGGACCCGGACGAGCGGGTGCGGGCGCTGGCCGTCATGCGGCTCGGGCCGGAGATCGGCGACTCGGTTGACGCCCGACGCGCCGTGCTCCATGCGCTCAGCGATCCGGAGAAGTCGGTCCGCGCCGCGACCGGCGGGTTCCGGAGGCTCCCGGGAGGCACGGTCCCGATCGAGTCCCTGCCCGACCTGATCGCGGCGCTCGCCTATGAGTCTCCGGATCTGCACCGGGAGTCCGTCATCGAGATTCTGGAAGTCATGGGGTCCGAGGCCCGACCCGCCGTGCCGGCTCTCCTGCGATTGACGGGGCCGGATACCCTCGCCAGGGTCCGGGATTGCGCGATCGGGGCCGTTGGGGCCATCGCGCCCGAGTCGCCCGAGGCCCTCGCCCTGATCCCGCCTCTGCTCGACCGTCTCCGAGCCTCCAACGTCGGATGGGACGGGGAAAGGGCCGTTTCGATCCTGGAGAAGTTCCTCTGGGATCCCAAGGTCGAAGCGGCCCTGCGAGTGGCCGCGAAGGTTTGGGATTCGGCCGCCGGCGAGGCCGCTCGCGGGGTGCTCAGGCGACGCCTCGATCCCGGGGACCGTCTCAACACGCTGATCCAATCCCTCAAGGCCAGGTCATTCCTCGACCCTGGGAGGTAGGACGTGTCACGCGGGGGGTGCAGAGGGCTCGCGGAGGACGCGGGAGGGAGGAAGGATGCTATCGCTCCCTGGTGAGCCCTCCGCGTCTTCGCGCGAAGCGTCCTGCGTGAGCTTGACGGCATGGCCCGGCACCGGGATCATCCAGGCATGAACCCCTCTTCCCCCCAGCCTCGAACACGTCGCAACAGCCTGGCGATGCTGCTGGTTCTGGTGGCGTGCCTGGGGGTGCTGTTCTGGGCGTGGCGAGGCGTGTCGGAGGCGTCGCAGGCGAGGGACCTGGCCTCCACGATCCGCTCGGGCGAGCGGCCCGACCGCCTCCTGGCGATGTCGGGGCTGTGGCTGGGGCCCGTGGATCGGGCGAAGGCGGCGGTCCCCGCGCTCTTCGCGGCGATGGACGATCCCGACGCCGAGATCCGGGCGAGCGCGGCCGCGTCCCTGTTCTATGCCCTGCGGGGTGTCCGCGACCCCGAGGAGGCCGCGTCCCTGTGCGAGCGCCTCCTGCTCACGCTCGGTCATGAGGACCCGGACGTGCGGACCGCCTCGGCCAATCTGCTCGGGCGGTTCGAGCCCTTGCTGCCGCCCAGAAGTGGGACCCGGGTGCGCGTGACCGAGGCCTTGCTTGCGGCCTGCGAGGACCGCGAGGCGCAGGTCCGGGCGGCGGCGTTGTCCTGGGTCGCGACCCGGGGCCTGGCGAAGCTGCCCCTGCTGTTGAAGGCCTCCGCCGACCGGGACGAGGTCGTGAGGAGGCTCGCCATCTTCAGCCTGTTCCCGCTCGCCCATCAATCGCGAGAGGCCTACCTGGCGATCGTGCGCGCGGTGCTCGACCCTTCTCCCAGGGTTCAACTGGAGGCGGTTTCCGGCCAGTTCGCTTCCCCGGTGGTCATGCCGCCGGAAGCCGTCCCGATCCTCATCCGGGCGCTGGAAGTCAGGCAAGACCCCAGGCTGTACTGGAAGATCCTGAAGTACCTGGCGATGGCCGGGCCGGCGGGCAAGGAGGCCATCCCCGCGTTGATCCGCCTCCTCCCGCCCAACGTGCCCCCGATCTACGATTCCGCGGTGATCCGGACGCTGGGGGCCATCGCACCGGGCTCGCCCGAGGTCCGCGCGTACCTCCCCACGTTGCTCAAGCAGATGAAGACCCCCGTGACCGGCGGGCGAGGCGATCGCCATGCGGCCATCGACGCCCTGAGCACCTGCCTGTGGGACCCCGAGGTCCTGGCCGCCATGCGCGAGGCTGTGAAGGACCCCGATGAGATCGTGAGGAGAGGAGCCGCCGAGAGCCTTTCCGGCCCCGGCACCCCCATCACGCCGGGCCCGTCCTCGCCGCCGCGATGACTCCGTCGGCCCAGGTTTGGTCCTCGGGCGGGAGCGGGGGGACGCAGGGGCGGTCGTATCTCAGGATGTCGCGGTATCGCCCGGCCTCGTAGGTGCGCGCGAGCACGGATTGGAGGTCGACCACCACGTCGGGGTCCTCATCGGAGAGCGGGACGGCGATTCGGGCCAGACGCTCGCGGAGGGTGCGAGGGTACAGGTCGTAGAGGGCCCGCCGATCGGCCGCCCGGTTCACGCAGACGAGGAAATCGTAGGGGGTTTCGCGGGCGCGATGCTCGGGCACGGCCAGGACATGCCGACCCGTCCTCAAGAGGTCGACCTCGACGAGGTGGACCGGGCTGGCGAGGATCTCGGCCTGCTTGGCCTGGTAGGAGTCGCGTCCCGCACCCGTCGCCTTGTTCGAGGGGCTGACGATCTCGATGATCGCGACCAGCCTCTGGTCATTGCGGAGATCCAGGACGGTCACGTAGGGCTCGTGGATCTCCTCGATCGGGCTCCAGACCCTCACGGCGGAATCGGCGACCTCCCGCTCCAGGGTCGTGGCGCCGGCCCCGGCCGGCTTCCCCGCCGGTCGCAGCGTCGAGACGACCACATCGGGCCGGAAGTCGCGGGACGGACGTTCGACATACACGCGATCTTCGATCGCCGCGACATAGCGCGGTCCCAGCCGGGGTTGGAGATGCTCGGCGAAGTGCGCCACGAGCCAGTTGTGGACGCCGACCCATCGGGCCGGGTCTTCCAGATACGGGTCCATCCCGGGGAAGATGGTGCTCACGGGTCGAGCCTCGGTTGGGATCGGGGCGTAGGCCCCTGTATCTTACTCGCTGGCGGAGGGTTCCGGCCAATGCCGGGGCCGCCCGATCGAATTCCGGAAAGCGATCGAACAATCCTGCCCGCTCGTTGCACTACCTGACAGACCCAACCGAACCGGAGGCTTGCTTGTGTCGATCGGACGCCGAGGTGATGTGCTCCGGCAGTTCCACACGCTGTTCGCGGTGGGCTCGGTCGCCGGGCTCAGCGACGGGGAGCTGCTGGATCGGTCGATCACGCGATCGGGGCCGACCGCCGAGCTGGCCTTCGCGGCGCTGGTCGAGCGGCATGGGCCGATGGTCCTGCGGGTCTGCCGCAAGGCGCTGGGCGACCCCCACGAGGCGCACGACGCCTTCCAGTCCACGTTCCTGATCCTGGCGAGGAAGGCCGAGAGCATCCGCACCCGGGATTCGGTCGCGAGCTGGCTGCACGGGGTGGCCCTGCGGGTCTCGGCCGCGAGCCGGGCGTCGATCGCCAGGCGCAGGAAGCACGAGCGGGCGAGGGCGGGCATGGCCCCGCGATCGACCTGGCTCGACGATCCCGTGGACCTCGGCCCCGTGCTGCATGACGAGGTGGGGCGACTGCCCTCGCGGTATCGCGAGGCCGTGGTGCTGTGCTACCTCGAGGGCAAGTCGTACGAGGAAGCCGCGGGCTCCCTGCATGTGCCGGTGGGCACCATCAAGAGCCGCCTTTCGTGGGCGAGGGAGCGCCTGCGGGAACGGCTCGCCGCGCGGGGGCTTGCCCCGGCGGCGGGGGCGATCGCCACGTTGCTTGCGGCCGAGTCGGCGCAGGCTTCGGTTCCCTTGCCCTCGCTCTGGGCGGAGACGACCGCCGAGGCCGCGATCCGGTTCGCGGCGAGTTCACGTTGGACGGCGATCGGCTCCGGGATGGTCCCGGGCCCGGCCGCCGTCCTGGCCAAAGGGGTGATTCACGCCATGGTATGGAACAAGATCAAGCTGGCCGGGATGGCCGGCGCCGCGATGCTCGCCGCCTCGGGCCTGGGCGTGGTCGCCCAGCAGCCGAGCCCCGTCGCCGCCTCGGCCGCGACCGACCCCACCTCGGCCCCGGCTCCGGCGCAGGCGTCGCAGGGGGACCGCCTGGACAAGCTGGAGAGCAAGATCGACCGCCTGATCTCGGTGCTCGAGAAGACCGTGACCCAGGATCCGCTCGGGCCGGCCTCGGCCCCCCCCGCTCTGTTCCGATCGATGAACAGCACGGCGGCGGCCCCCGCCGGCCGCTATCAGCGCCCTCAGGGCGTGACCTCGGTGCCGGCCGGCGCGGCGATCGCCGGACTGCCCGCGCTGGCGACCACGGCCGAGATCGCAAAGACTGTGGACCCCACCACGTTGCCCGCCGCCGCAACGTCCTACTATCGTGCCGGGGCCTCGCTGGCCCCGTTCGGCTCGAACGACCGCCTGGAGAAGATCGAGGCCCGCCTGGCTGCGCTCGAGAAGCAGATGGAGAAGCTCTCAGGATCCGAACCGTCGATCATTCCGAATACGGTGCCGGCCACTCGTTGACCGATTTCCGCGATCCGAGCGACCGAAAAAACGACCGAGGGCCGGGCCTCCCGCGAGGGGACGCTCGGCCCTTGTTTACTATCGCGAGCGAGTCCGCCTTACTTCTTCTCTTCCTTCTTCGCCTCATCCTTCACGCGCTTGAGCACGGTCAGGTTGGGCGGGCCGCCCTCGCCTTCCTTGAACTCGGTGGGGCGTTCGTTGCCGGGGCCGCCCGAGCAGGTGGTCAGCTCGTCGCCGTCGATCTTGTAGATGGCGAGGTTGTCGTCGAGCTCCTGGCCGTCGGGCGTGGTGAACTTCAGCCAGTCCAGGTGCTTGGGGCTCTTGGTCTCGTCGATCTTGAGCTCGCCGGTGATCGTGCGGTCCTCGCCCTCGATGGTCACGATCAGGGTGACCGTCCTGTCCTTGATCTCGAAGACGATGGGGATGTCCTTGTTCGGCCCGACGGTGGCCGACCACTTGCCCTGGAGCTTGGCCAGGTCGTCCTTCGGGGCGTCGGCCTTGGGCTTCTCCTGGGCCGAGGCGACCGAGGCGGTCGCGGCGATCACGATTGCGGCGAAGAGCTGACGCATGGAGACGGTCCTCTCGGTGATGGTTCCGGGGTGAAGCGGGAGGAAGTCGAGCCCCGGGGCGAGGTCGCCCGCGCAGGGGGCTGGCGAGGATAAGGCCCGCCCCTGCGCCGGTGCAATCCTCCTGTCCCGCGAAGGGCCGAAGTTGCAGGAATCCCGTCCGGCGACGGGCTTACTTCTTGGTCTCGTCCGTCTTCGGCTCGTCCTTCTTCTCTTCGGGCTTCACGCGGGTGAAGACCATCGTGTTGGCGCGGCCGGTCTCGGCTTCCTTCTCCTTGCCCTTCTCGACGAACTCCTTGGGCCGGCCCTGGCCGTTGCCCCCGGCGATCTTGAGGGTGTCGCCCTCCAGGGCATAGATGCCCGCCACGTCGGGCAGGCTGCGGTCGTCGATCTTCATGCCCGTCCACGAGATCGACTTGGGGCTGGTCGTCTCGTCGATGGTGAACGAGCCGACGATGGCCTTGGTCTCGCCCGTGGGCACGGGGACCTCGAAGGTGATCTTCCCGGCTTCCAGGATCAGGACCACCTCGGTGGCCTCGGGGCCCGCCTTCGCCGACCACTTGCCTTGCAGCTTCGGCAGGTCGCCCTCGGCCGCCTTGTCCTGCGCCAGGAGGCCGGCGGTCGAGGCCGCAACGATCATCAGAGCGGTCAAAATCCGTCGCATGTGCGGTGTCCCTCGCTTCATCGAGTCGAGACCAGGATCCAAGATTGCCCGAGATTCTAGCGAGAATTCTCACCGCACGGAATGCCGTGTTGCCGATCGCCCCGACCGCGATCAGGCGAACAGGGCCCGGATCGGCGTGGCGAACCCCGGCAGGAGGTCCGGGAGCGTCAACTCGTCGTCCGGGCCGAGCTCTTTCGTGGTCCCGTCGGCGCGGAACACGCGGACCGTCGGGGGCGGGTCGTCGAGCACGATCACGACCGTCACGCCCGCCTCCAAGTACTCGGCCACCTTCGCCAGGACCCTCGGCCAGCGGTCGCTCGGGGAAATCACCTCGACCACAAGCTCCGGCACCTCGGGCCCATAGCTCGGTGCCAGAGGCCCGCGGGGCAGGCGGGCATACGAGTAGAACGCCACGTCGGCCCCGCGCACGGTGTCGGGACCGCGCTCGGTGATCACCCCGGCGTCATTGCTCAGGACGTGGCCGAGGTCGTGCGCCTCGACGAAATTGCCGAGCACCCGATCGACCTTGCTGCAAATCTGGCCATGACGACGGTTGGGCTGGGGCAAGGGCACGACGTTTCCGCGGACCAGTTCTTCGGGATGGCCCGGGTCGGGCCGTCGCGCGTATTCCTCGGCCGTGATCGGGGCCGGGGTCGTCAACGAAGCCGAGGACATGCGACCTCCTTCTCGAACGCCTGCACGGGGACTGGCTGCCGCCTCAAGCCTCCAGTGTCGCACGCAGGAGCCCCCCGCGTGAAGCGGCAGGAAGGCCCGGCCCTTCGCAGGCCGATTTCGCGCGCAGAGGCATGGGCGCATGCGGAGGGCCCGTGACCGCAGGCGGCCCCTGGACGCACTCCTGTCCGAAGTCCCGAACGACACGGAGATCGTCCAGGGGAGCGCCAGGAGCCCAAAAACGAAGCCAATTTGCGGTGAAACGAACCCAAACGAACCCAAATCGAGACCTCCCTGGCATTCGCCATTTCTTCCTGGGAATCAAGAGCTTGCGTTCGAATCGTGGGCCTGAATCGGGTCCGAAATTGGGTTCGTTCTGCGAAATCACATTTCTGCAATCGCACCGGACCGGCGGGAGCGGGGACCGGCACGCGGCCCATGTTGAGAGGGACGCCCGTGCGGAGATTCCGCGCCACGCCGCAGACGCTTCTCACGTCCCAAAAGCGACGCGGTTCGGTCGGGGTCGTCGGAACGGGCATGGTCGCCACCTCTCGGGAAGGGACGCGCAAGGGATCGTGGCCGGAATCCCACACCCTCATGATCGCGACCGTCCCCCGATCCGACCACCCTTTCCCACGCGCTCACGTGCGGCCCGACCAGCGTTCCTTTCCGGCCCGCGGCAGAGAGAGCGATCCCGATTTGGCGATGGGCCCGTCACGGGTTCGGGATCTCGCCGGACGGCTCCTGGCGTGATGAACGCCTGTTCGGGTAAGATCGTGCGGAGGTCGTCGAGGGGATGCGGGAGGAGGACGGGGCATGACGTGGTACCTGGCGATCCTGGTTGTGGCCTCTCGCGTGGAGGGGGATCCTTCCGCAACCCCTCTGGTGGACCGGCAATACAAGCTCATCCGGGCCCCCCATGCCGAGGACGCCTATCGGCGTGCGCTGGAGCTGGGCGCGGCCGAGTCTCACGATTACGAGGTCGAGGCCGGGCGCTGCTTCTGGGAGTTCGTCGGCCTGTTCGACCTGATCGAGATCGACGCCGAAGACCTGCGCGACGGGGTGGAGGTCTATTACGAGATGCAACGCGCCGACCCTCGCGACTTCGTGACGGCGAAGGAACAGCTCCGGGTCTTCTGGACCGACGAGATGAGCCTTGAGGCCCGCGCGGACCTCATGGGCTGGGACGACCCGGACTGAGGGCCCCTCGCGGCGAAAGGCCTTTCTTTCATGGACGTCGAATTCGGCAACGCGGGCGACCTGGACACCCTCGGGACCGGCTGGTTCCTCGGCTTCAGCGAGTGGACCCGCGCGACCCCTCCGGGCGTGTCCCCTCTGCGGTTCATGCCCCGCGACCGGCGCTCGCATACCCTCTGCATGAAGTGGATGACGCACCCGGAAGGCGACCCGAGGGGCGCCGCCAAGCCCCCGAGCGAGGGGCGAACGATCTCGATCCTGGCGAGCGAGCGCGGCCGGTTCCGCATCGAATTCTCCGAGCATGAGGACTTCCCCGAGGGCGGGACGACGTCCGTCACCCTCGCCCGCCACGGCGACTTCGCCGTCTGGGGCGAGGCCCTCCACCACCGCTGGTTCGCCGACGAGGAGGCCACGATCCTCACCCTGCGCTGGGTGCCCGAGCCCGAGCCCGGCGGCTGAATATCCCGAATTTCGTGAAGAGATTTCCCGTTTTGCTGGACCAGGCCGCTTGACTCGTCGATGATTACACGATATAGAATACGCGACATTAAAATCGTATGTCTAGCGTGTGAGGGGCGTCATCGTGGACGCCCCGGCGGACCGAGGGGTTGATGCTCGGTCCGAGAGATGAGCCCGGTCCGGGGGCGTGTCGGAGGCGATTCTGCGCGCCCGGCCCGGTAACAGCGGAAGGACCAGACGGGATGTATCGGATCGATGTGCATACGGATTCGGCGGGGTCGGACGAGGCGGAGGGCGGAGGGTGGCCCCTTCTGGCCCTGCTGCTGGGGCTTTCGGGGCTGTCGGCGGGGCTGCTGGCGTGGCAGGCGTATGAACCGGTCGCGTATCGGTTCGGGGGGATCACGGTCGATCGCCTGAGCGCGTCGCTGACCTTGCTGGTCTCGGCGGTGGGGGCGGCCACGTACCGGTTCTCGCTACGGTACCTGGACGGCGAGCCGGGGCGGGCGGGGTTCTTGCGCTGGATGGCCTTCACGGTGGTGTGCGCCTATGGGCTCATGCTCTCGACGAACCTGCTCCTGCTGTTCGCGGCGTGGTCGCTCACGAGCCTGGGGCTGCACCGCCTGCTCACGTTCTACCCGCACCGGGGGGAGGCGATCCGCTCGGCCCGCAAGAAGTTCCTGATCAGCCGTCTGGGGGACCTGGCGCTGGTGGGGGCGATCGTGGTGATCGAGCGCACGTGGTCCACGCTGGACTTGCACGCGTTCCTGGCCCAGGCGACCGCGGGCCCCGAGACCTCGGGCGAGGCCCGCCTGGTAGGGCTCCTGGTGGTGCTCGCGGCCATGACGAAGTCGGCGCAGTTCCCATTCCATTCGTGGCTGCCCGAGACCATGGAGGCCCCCACGCCGGTCTCGGCGCTCATGCACGCGGGGATCATCAACGCGGGCGGGGCGCTGCTCCTGAGGTTCTCGCCCCTGATCGCCCGGGACCCCGGCGTCCTGCTCTTGCTCGTGCTCGTGGGCACGCTCACGGCGAGCCTGGGCATGCTGGCCATGTGGGCTCAGGTGAAGGTCAAGCGCACGCTCGCGTGGTCCACCGTGAGCCAGATGGGCTTCATGATGGTTCAGTGCGGCCTGGGCGTGTTCGCCGCCGCGGCCCTGCACATCCTGGGTCACGGCTGCTACAAGGCCCGGTGCTTCCTGCGGTCGGGCGACCTGCCCCCGGCCTCGGGCTCGTATGCGGCGGCCTCGCCCCGGCGGTCGCTGGGCCTGGCGGGGCTCGGCACCGTGCTGAGCATCCCGGGCCTCATTCTGGGCTCGTGGGTGACGGGATTCTCGCCCTGGCATCGCCCCGGGGAGCTGGCCCTCACGGCGATCGTGGCCCTGTCCTTCGGTCAGGTCTGGGTCGCCCTGCTCGGGGCGCGGGCCTCGGCCTTGAAAGTCTTGCTCGCCCTCGTCTCGACGCTCTGCGCATCGGTCGCGCTGTTCGCGATGTATCGCGGGGTCGAGGTCTTCCTCCATCCGGTCCTGGGGACGTTTCCCCCCCACTCAGGGCCGGTGGCATGGGGCGCGGCGATGGTCCCCGTGATCGCGTTCACGGGCCTCGTCGTGCTCCATGCGTTCCTCCCCCGGCTGGGGTATACCGCCCCGGGCCGGGCCCTGCATGTCCACGCCCTGCACGGGTTTTACTTCGGAGCGATCGCGGACCGGGTTGTGGGCCAGGTCTGGGGTCGCCTCACCACGAAAGGGGCCGGACGTGCCTGAAATCCTCCAAGCCCAGAAGCCGGAAGCCGCCGACGTCCAGGCCGACGTAAGCCGCGTGTGCAAACGGATACCACCGTTGTGGGACCTGCGCAACTATGTAGCCGTGAACCCGTTCCTCGGGTTCAGCTCTCGCCCCCTGGCCGAGGCCGCCCGCGAGATCGGCGACGGCCTGAACGCCCGCGTCCTGCCGGGCCTGGACTACTACCGTTCCCGCTGGATCCAGGGGGACTTCTCGAAGGGCGACCTGGAGCAGGCGGCCGGAAGGTCGGGCCACGACGCGGCGATGCTCCTGGCGATCTTGAAGGGCCGGGCCGACTGCCCGAAGCGCCCCTGCTCGGCGGTCCCGACCTTCGCGCAGAGGCATGACCGGAGGTTCGGGACCGAGTGGAACGACGCCGTGATCCGCCAGATCGCCCGCTGGTGCGCGGTGTACCTGTCCGGCGGAGGGGCGTCGTGGAAGCTGCCCGACGACGGCCGGGGGCTGTACGCCTCGTGGGTCGACGCCGCGAGGGTGGATCGCTCGCTGGAGATCGCGGGGCTCTCGGGGTGGAGGGCGTTCGCGAGGTCGCTCCCCGAGGACCCGGACCGGGCGATCGCGCAGATGCTCCTGAAGCTGGGCGTGCCCGATTCGACCCGCGAGGGGTACTTCTACTCGCTGCTGGGGGGCCTCTACGGGTGGGCCTCGTTCCTTCGGAGGGCCCCGTGGGCCGGGGGGGACGACGGGCCGGGCGCCCTGGCCGACCTGCTGGCGATCCGCATCTGCGCCGACGCCGCCGTGGCGGGGCTCGCCCCGACCGACGGACCGGGCTCCGACTCCGGCACCGGAGACGATCAGGCCGACCGGGCGGAGGTGGACGACGAGTCGGTGCGGCTGGTGTTCCAGGAGGCGCTGGAGGACGCCTTCACGCGGAGGCTCCTGGGCACGCTCTCGCCGGCGCCGAAACCCTCGGCCCGGCCCCGCCCGATGGTGCAGGCGGTCTTCTGCATCGACGTGCGCTCCGAGCCCCTTCGCCGCCACCTGGAGGTCCAGGCCGACGGGATCGAGACCCGGGGCTTCGCCGGGTTCTTCGGGGTAAGCCTCGACTGGCAGGACAGCGCCCGCTGCCCGGTCCTGCTCAAGCCCGGCGTGAGCCTGGCGTCGGGCGACCCGGCCCCCGGGTTGTCGATCCCCGGCACGGTCAAGACGCTCCAGGTCGCGCCCGCCGCCGCGTTCTCGTTCGTTGAGCTTCTGGGCGTGGCCTACGGCCTGGGGCTCGCCGGGGACGCCCTGACCGCCGTGCCCGGCCCGAGGGACCGCGAGGCCACCGCCCGGTTCAACCTGGAGCCCGACGGGCGAGGCGGGGGCATCGCGCTGGACGTGCGCCTGGACATGGCCTGCGGGATCCTCAAGAACATGGGCCTGCGCAAGACGTTCGCCCGCGTGGTGCTCCTGTGCGGCCACACGGGCAGGTGCTCCAACAACCCGCACGCGGCGGGGCTGGATTGCGGTGCCTGCGGAGGTCACGGGGGGGCGATCAACGCCCGGGTCGCCGCGGCGATCTTGAACGACCCGCAGGTGCGCGAGGGGCTCACCACGAGGGGCTGGAGGGTGCCCGCCGACACCCACTTCCTGCCCGCCGTGCACGACACCACGGCCGACGTGGTCACCCTGCTGGACGAGGACCAGGCCCCGCCCTATCACGCCCCCGACCTTCAGCGATTGCGGGGCTGGCTGGCCGGGGCCGGGGCCGCCGTCCGGGCCGAGCGAGCCCCGTCGCTGGGCCTGGGCTCAGCGCCGCTGACCCTGCTCGATCGCCTTTTCCGCCGCCGGTCCCGCGATAGCTCGGAGGTCCGGCCCGAGTGGGCCCTGGCCAGGAACGCCGCGTTCGTGGCCGCCCGCCGCGACCGGACCCGGGGCGCCGACCTGCAAGGCCGGGCGTTCCTGCACGAGTACGACGCCGCGACCGACCCCGACGACTCGATCCTCACGCTCATCCTGGCGGCCCCCATGGTCGTGGCCTCGTGGATCAACCTCCAGTACTTCGCCTCGACCGTGGACAACAGGGTCTTCGGGTGCGGGACCAAGACCCTCCACAACCGCGTGGGGGACCTGGGCGTGGACCTGGGCAACGGCGGGGACCTCCGCACAGGGCTCGCCGCGCAGTCCGTGCACGGGGCCGACGGCCGGTGGTATCACGAGCCCCTCCGCCTCCAGGTCGTGGTCGAGGCCGAGCCCGCCCGCATCGAGGGCGTGCTCTCCAACCAGCCCGGGGTCCGCGACCTCGTGCAGAACGGGTGGGTCCGACTCTTCGCCCTCGACCCCCAGGGCTCGTGCGTGTGGCTCCGCACCCCGGACGAGGGCTGGCGGAGGGTCGGGGACCACGACCCCGCGACCGTGCCGGTGCCCGTGGGCGAGGCCCTTGCGGCCGTGTAAAAGAAGACAGAGCTTGCCGGCCGCGCGGAAGTGATTTCCGATCGCCCTCGCGCCAGCCGGCACGCTTCCCCCCCCAACGTGGCGAAATCGCAACAAGGGGCCCATCCCCATCCGAGATCCCGCACAGCCCTCTCGCCTTCACCAGGGTGCAGAGTTCGCCGGAAGGTCCCTAACGTCCCCGGATTCTCAGAATTTTTCGTCCCCCCGGGCGAGTTTTGAGGTGCACGCTGTCCTCTCTTTTCTCGCCGAGAAGGTGTCACGAACGATTGCATGCATGGTATTTAAGAGTGTGGGGGACGACGACACGACTCACCATGGAGGCCAGACGAGGTCATGCAGGAATCGGGAAGAAATGGCGAACGTGGCGAACCAACCCAGCCGATGTAACGTAGAATTCTCAGACCTGGAGCGAGCCCATAATGGTTACCTCGATGCGACTTAAAGATTCTTGAGAAAAGCGTTTATGTCGGCAGAAGAAAATCGTTCGCGTTGCGAATCCTCTTTGGAAGCGGTGGACCCTTGACTTTGTAGACGACCGGTCTAATCTATACATTTGAGGAATGCTGCCGACGGGGGATGACCCTGCGTCGGTGAACGTTGGGGGGCGGAGAGGGTGACCCCTTCTGTCGTCCCAACAGCCCAGGGTGGGGCGGTGAGAGTTCTCGATCTGAGGCCGGAGACGGCCAGATTGAGGCGAGGTGAGGCAACCGCCGGTGGGCCGTCCTTCGGTCCCGGCACGCGGGGGTGTCGACCGCCGCGACCTTTGCGACACGAGTCGGCCCGGGGCGAGACTCGCCCGGGCAAAATCGACGGAAAAAGGGAACCGAGAGGTCTTGCGTCCGGTCCGTATCTTCGTCGGGCATGAAGATTGCCTTTGTCTTCCTGCAACGATCCAAGAGTTTTGGAGGGAGTCTCATGAGGTCTGCGAACGTGATGATCGACGCCGACCGGGTCAAGGCGACGCCTTCCAAGGCCACCGTACCCGCACCCGTTACTCCTGATAACGCGACCCTGGGCCCTCGGATCGCCGTGGGGCCCCTGGACGAGGCCGCCAAGTTCGAGATCGACAAGCTCGCCCGCCGCGGGGTGTCCCCCGACGTGCTGGCCAGCCAGTTCGGCCGGAGCCGCGCCACGATCGTCCGCGCCATCACCGAGATGAGGGCCCGGCACCTGCTCGACACCAAGATCGAGGCCATGCCGCACCCCAGCTTCGACGACCCCAAGGCCGTCGCCGGGATCCTCGGCCCCATGCCCGAGCCCCCCGGCAACAAGGCCCCACGCAAGGTGCGTGCCCCGGAAGGGCTGCCCCCCTACCTGGCCGACCTCTACGACGTGAGCCTCTTGAATCGCGAGCAGGAAGCCCACCTGTTCCGCAAGATGAACTACTTGAAGACCCGCGCCATCGAGCTTCGTCTGAAGATCGACCTGGACAAGGTCAAGCCCGCCGAGCTCGACAAGATCGACCGCCTCATGGGCGAGGCCCTCGCGGTCAAGAACCAGATCATCCGCGCCAACCTGCGGCTGGTGGTGTCGATCGCCAAGAAGCACGTGGGGCCCTCGAACGACTTCTTCGAGCTGGTCTCCGACGGCAACATGGCCCTCATCCGCGCCGTGGAGAAGTTCGACTTCGCCCGGGGCAACAAGTTCAGCACCTATGCCTCGTGGGCGATCATGAACCGGTTCGCCCGTGCGATCCCCGAAGAGAATCACCGCCGAGACCGGTTCGTGACCGGACACGAGATGGTCTTCGAGAGCGCCGCGGACACCCGCAGCGACGAGCACGAGGTCGAGTTCGCCGTCAAGCGGGTCCGCGAGACGGTGGGCGGGATGCTCTCCAAGCTCGACGCCCGCGAACGCCGGGTCCTGGAAAGCCGCTACGGCCTGGGAGGCGCGAGCGAGCAGACCCTGGAGCAGCTCGGCCGCGAGCTGGGCATCACCAAGGAACGCGTCCGCCAGATCGAGAGCCGCGCCCAGGACAAGCTCCGCAAGATCGCCAGCGAGTCCGCCATGGACCTCGCCATGTAAATCCTCCCGCAAATCTCAGCAAGACTTGCAACAAGGGCCGGGCCCCGCGAACCACCGCGAGGCCCGGCCCCTCGCATTTCGATCCAAACCCTCGCAAGACAGACCTCCCAAACTGCAGTCAGCCAAAGGCCCCACTCGGAGCCTCGTCAACCCAAGCCGACCCTCGCCCGATGTCCACCACCCTCAGAACCCAAATGTCCGCAGAATTCGCCGCGAATCTGATCGCAATGCCCAACCCACCCCGATAAGCTTGCGAGCGTCGCCGCAGTGCGGCAACCGCTATACTTGCCTATCTGGGTCGGCGATTTGACGGAACCGTTCCATCCGATGTCTGGTTAGGCGGCTCCTGCCGATCTCGACTGAGGGTTTACTCCCAAACTCGTCGGAGACAAAAGATCATGCAGTATCGAAATCACTATCTGGTCGTCTTGGTCGCTGGCGCTGCCTTGCTTGCCGGCTACACTCAACGTGAGTCTTCAGCGAGGCCGATCGTCGGGGACAAGAGCCTCAGACTTCGCGACATTATCGAGACGAAGCTGAAAGACAAAGAATTCTCTATCGACTTTGCTGGGCAGTACAAGTTGATCGAGGTGGGGGAAGATTACTTCAGCTGCACAGACAACTCCAACCCGGATGGGCCCATCAAATACATTCCGATCAAAGAAGTCTTCGATTTTACGTATT
>JANOBY010000103.1:0-6263 GCA_031411935.1 Planctomycetales bacterium
CTTGAAAAGGCAAGGATGGCCGCCCAGAAGCTTCCTGAGCAGGAGTTGATCGTCCCGGACTGGCGAGTCCTGGGGGCCCGCATCGGCGTGACCTTCATGGGGCTCGTGGCCCTGGTCCGCGTGCTCAGCATGCTCATGACCGAGGTCCTCGCCCTCCGCTGGAGGCGTCTCTACTCGATCGCCTGGCAGTCGGTGATCGAGGCCAACCGCAGCAATCGCGCCCCGTGGGTCGTGATCTCCGTCTTCATCTTCTTCCTCGCCTTCACCCACTGGTTCCTCCGTTCGGGCGGCGAACGCGACGCTGAGTTGAGCCGGTCGTACATCCAGACGCTGTCGCTCCTGAGCACGGCCCTGCTCGCGCTCATGATCGGATTCATCGCCCCGCGGAGCATGCCCCGGGATATCCAGAGCCAGATCATCTATACGGTGGTGTCGAAGCCGGTCCTCCGGCTCGAGCTGATCTGGGGCCGATTGATCGGCTACATGTTCCTGGTGACGCTCCTGCTCGGATTTTTTGGCGTGGTGAGTCTCTTCTACCTGAATCAGGTTGTCGGGAGGCGAATCGTCGAGGCCAGGGACGAGGCCGTGAAGATCCAGGCCACGAAGCCCGACTTCGCCAAGCTTCTCAATGCCCAGGCCAACCAGCTTGAAACCCGCATGTCCGCTCGTGTCCCTCTCAAGGGCTCCCTGACCTTCTTCGACTCGAAGAACGAGCAGCGGCGCCGAGGCATCGACGTGGGGCAGGAGCAGGAGATGCGGTCTCACATCGAAGGAGCGACCCCTTCGCGGGCCATCTGGCGGTTCGGCCAGGTGCCCGACCCCTATGACCGTCGGCGCGTTCTGGATCTGCGCTTGCCCGTGTCCAGCCTTCTCGTCCCGGGGACGATCGAGGCGGTCGAGGATCGCCTGATCACCTTGCAAGACGACCAGGCGTTCGCGGACCAGCAACGAGGTCGCCCGGACCTGAAGGCGCAGGACGCCACGCGGATCACGGCGGAGTCGACTACCCGCGCCTCCGAGATCGCTCGGCTGACCGAGGAGTTGAAGACCCTCCGTGACGAGGAGAAGGCCCTCCGGGTGAAGGCCAACGACCCGAAGCTGCCCGCGGACCAGAAGACCGCCCTCCGTGAAGAGGCTGCGGCCAAGCACTCCCGGCCGATCCCGGTCGAGATGACGTTTACCATCTATCGGACGACCAAGGGCGTGGTTGGCGACCCCGTGCTCGCGTCCATGGCCGTGCGGAATCCGCGCCCGGGATCCCGCGTTCATACGGCGCTGTTCCCGATCCGCGAGTACTACACCCACCCCGAATCGATCCCGGCGAGCATGCTCGTCGGTTCGAGGGGCACGCTCGAGGTCGAGGTCCGGTGCGCCACGCCCAACCAGTATCTGGGCATGGCCGAGGGGGACCTGTACATCCTGGCCAGCGAGGGGCGTTACCAGACGAACTTCCTGAAGGGTCTGTTCGGGATCTGGCTCCAGGCGCTGGTGCTTGCCTCCATCGGCCTGTTCGCGGGGACCTTCCTGAGCTGGCCTGTGGCCTTGCTCACGACGCTCTCATTCTTCATCGCGGGGCAGGTGGCCTTCGGGTTCCTCGCCCAGTTCGCGTTCGCGGCGATCGAGACCTCGGGCGGTGGGCCGTTCGAGTCGCTGATCCGCCTCCTGTCCCACGAGAACATGATGAATACGCTGGCCCCCACGCCCGCGGTGGTCGTGGCCAAGACGGCCGACGCGTTGGTCCTGCCGTTCATGTCCCGGCTTGTGTATCTCGTGCCGAACTTCGCGGCGCTGGACGTGACGAACACCGTGGCCGAGGGCTTCGCCGTGAGTTGGACCCAGATCCGCGACCTGACCCTCATGGGCCTGGGCTACGCACTCCCGTTCTCCATCGCCGGATACTTCATCTTGAAGAATCGTGAGGTCGCCGCATGAGCACCGCAACTGCATCGCCCGCCACCATGGCCGGCGCCGCCCGAAACCGGCAGATCGTTTACGCGCTCGCCATCGTCGTCCTCTTCGGCGCCATGTGGCCCTACAACGAGTGGCTCCAGGGCGTGAAGCAGGAGAAGGACCTGGGCGAAGCCACCATCGGCCAGATCGACACCGGGGGCTTTGTCCTGAAGCTCGCCATGATCGGCGGGGCCCGCGGGATGGTCGCCAACTACCTGTGGAACCAGGCCCGTTCCTACGAGAAGATCCACGAGTGGGACAAGCTCAAGGGGACCGTCGATTTCATCACCAAGCTCCAGCCGCACTTTCTTTCGATCTGGACCTACCAGGGCTGGGTGCTTGCCTACAATGTCTCTGTCGAGTGGGACGCACCCGACGACAAGTACGTGTGGATCAAGAAGGGGATCAACTTCCTGAAGGAAGGCGTTTCCAAGAATCAAAAGTCTCCGGACCTTCTGTGGGACACCGCGTGGACGTACTACCACAAGATCGGGTTCGCCGACGAGGCGGTCATCCTCCGTCGCCTGTTCTATGATGACCCCGACGAGGATGGGACGAACTTCCGCGTGGATCCCCTGAGCGGCGAGACGCGTTCGGACAATTTCCAGGTGGCTCACGGCTGGTTCACGCGATCGGTGGACAAGGTGGACGAGGGAGAGAGCCGCGTGGCGACGAACCTCGAAGAAACGGTGCAGTACGTCGACAAGCCGACCCAGCACAAGGGGCGGCCCGGCGACCTGCACTTCCGCACCATGCCCGCGCACGCCCAGACCCGCTACGCCTCGGCCCTCGAAAAGCAGTCCGTCCGCGACATCCCGCCCAAGTTTGGCGACATCGCCCGCAACGAGTGGTCCAAGGCGGTTCGTTCCTGGGAGAAGTTTGGCTTCTACAAGTGGCCCGCCTTCCGCTACGAGAACCAGCTCGTCCAGATCGACGACTCGACCAACCCGGAGAAGCTGAAGACTCTCACCGAAGAGGCCAGGTACTGGACCAATCGTTGGGCCGACCAGACGAACTATCGTTACTGGAAGGATCGGGCGATCGCCGAGGGTGAGCCCGAAGGAGTGGAGGCACGGCGACTCTTCTTCGAGGGGACCAAGGCCTTCAAGGCCGGCCGATTCTACACCGAGAAGGATAGCTCGGGTCGTGAAACGCCTGGAGCCGCCGACTACTACAAGCAGGGCCTCCAGGTCTGGGCCAACCTCCTCAAACGTCACCCGACGTTCGCGGGCGATGACCTGAACAAGAAGGAGACCTCCCAGTACGTCCGCCGATTCCTGCTCGCGCTCAAGCAGAGCGGCGAGGCCGAACCCGAGAACTTCCCGTTCAAGGATCTGCTCACCGGGCCTCAGGCCGAGTACTCGCCGGACCCTTTCGACCAACTGGAGATGACCCGAACCCGTGTGGCACCGGCTGCCCGCCCCGCGGGAGGAGCACCGCCCCAGGGGCAGTAATCTCCCTGTCCTGACTTCTGTCTCGCGAAGTGGCCGGCCTGACCTGAGATCCCACGCTGAAGCCTGAACCGCTTCACGGAAGGATCCGGCTCGGGTCGGCTCTTTTCCTTCACCCGAAACCGCCCGTTTTCTCAAGAGAAGGCCAGGCCGTCATGAGCGTCTCGACCGAACCCCGAACCATCCGCGTGGGTCACAGCCCGGATTCCGACGATGCGTTCATGTTTTACGCACTCACGCACGACAAGCTCGGCGCGAGCGGACTGACCTTCGTCCATCAGCTCGAAGACATCGAGACGCTCAACCGTCGCGCCTTGCAGGGCGAACTCGAGGTCTCGGCCATCTCGATTCACGCCTTCGCACACCTGTCCAAGACCTACTCCCTGCTCAACTCGGGTTGCAGTATGGGGGACCGGTACGGGCCTAAGCTGATCACGCTCGAACCCATGACCCTCGACCAGATTCGGGGCAAGACGATCGCGATCCCGGGCACGCTCACCACGGCCTACCTGGCCTTGCAGCTCTGCCTGGGCCGGGACGTGAAGGTCACGGTCATGCCCTTCGATCAGATCCTGCCCGCCGTGGCCGAAGGCAAGGTCGAGGTCGGGCTCATCATCCACGAGGGGCAGCTCTACTACGGCGACAAGGGGCTGCACCAGGTCCTCGACCTGGGCGAGTGGTGGTTCGGAGAGACCGGCTTGCCCCTGCCCCTGGGCGGAAACGTGGTGCGCAAGGACCTGGGCCGGGAACTCGTCGAGGAGATCGCCCGTCTCCTGAAGGCCAGCATCGAGTATGCCCTCGAACATCGCGAGGAGGCCCTCGACTATGCCCTCCAGTACGCCCGGGATCTCGACCCCGCGCTCGCCGATCGCTTCGTAGGGATGTACGTGAACGAGTGGACCGTCGATTACGGCGACAGGGGGCGTGAGGCCGTTCGGACGCTGCTCAAGCGGGCCGAGGCCGCGGGGATCGTTCCGGGACCGCTCGAGATCGAATTCGTGGGCTGAGCCCGACGAGCGGACCTGTGTCCCCGTCAGAGCAGGTCATGGACGTGAAGTCTGGGATCGTCGGCGGTTCGCGGTTATACTGCGTTTCTCGGATCGCGGGGAATGATCCGTGTGGACCTCCGCCCGACCTCCGAGTCTTTCCTCGGGTGTGCGGGGATCGTCGAATCTCGAACGGGATGACTCCGCGGATCCTCCCCCGTCTTCCCTCTGCTCGCGTCTTACTTGTCCCGAGGTTTGACCCGCCATGGCGAATAGCTTCGCAAGTCGTTCGACCCTCGAAGTGGGGTCTCATTCCTTCACGATCTACCGGCTGGACGCCGTGGCGGCTCGCGGATTCGACCTCGCGCGTCTGCCGTTCTCTCTCAAGATCCTCCTGGAGAATCTCCTCAGGAACGAGGACGGACTCACGGTCACGGCCGAGGACATCGAGGGCCTGGCCCAGTGGGATCCCAAGGCGATCCCGAGCCGGGAAATTGCCTTCCGGCCCAGCCGCGTGCTTCTCCAGGACTTCACCGGCGTGCCCGCCATCGTCGACCTCGCCGCCATGCGCGACGCCATGATGCGGATGGGCGGCGACCCGACCAGGATCAACCCGCTCCAGCCCGTGGAACTGGTGATCGACCACTCGGTGCAGGTGGACGAGGCCGGGACCGCGGCCGCTTTGCTCACCAACACGGACCTCGAATATCACCGCAACAAGGAGCGTTACGCCTTCCTCCGCTGGGGGCAGCGAGCCTTCAAGAACTTCCGCGTGGTCCCGCCCGAGACCGGAATCGTGCATCAGGTGAACCTGGAATACCTGGCCCGGGTGGTCTTCTCGTCGCGAGACGCCGGCGACGAATCCCCGGTCCCCACGGCCTACCCTGACACCCTGGTGGGGACCGACTCCCATACCACGATGATCAACGGCCTGGGCGTGCTGGGCTGGGGAGTGGGCGGGATCGAGGCCGAGGCCGCCATGCTCGGCCAGCCCGTGTCCATGCTGGTCCCGCAGGTCGTCGGCTTCAAGATCCACGGTCAGTTGCCCGAGGGCACCACGGCCACGGACCTCGTGCTGACCGTCACCCAGATGCTTCGACGCAAGGGCGTGGTCGGGAAGTTTGTCGAGTTCTACGGCGATGGTCTGGCGAACATGCCGGTCGCCGACCGCGCCACGATCGCCAACATGGCCCCCGAATACGGGGCCACCTGCGGCATCTTCCCGATCGATGCCGAGACCCTGAAGTTCCTCGAGCTGAGCGGTCGCCCGAAGGAGCTGATCGAACTGGTCGAGGCCTACTACCGGGCCCAGGGGCTATTCCATGCTCCGGGGGCTCCCGAAGCCCGTTATTCCGATACGCTGGAACTCGACCTCTCGACCGTCGAGCCGAGCCTCGCGGGCCCCAAGCGGCCCCAGGATCGCGTGGCCCTGGGGGCCGTGAAGGAGGATTTCGGGCGGCAGCTCAAGCTCATGCTCGAAGCCACCCCGAAGACGCCCGCCAAGCCGGTGTCCGCGACCGTCACGGCCACGACCGACGTGAAGAGCGAGCTGCGGTTCGAGGGCGAGGGCGGAGGCGGGACGGGAGTCGGTTCCGAGGACCCTCAGGCCCCTGCCGCGGCCTATCGCCCGCTGAAGTCCGGCTATGTGAATCACGGATCGGTCGTGATCGCGGCCATCACCAGCTGCACGAACACGAGCAACCCCTCGGTCATGGTGGCGGCGGGGCTGCTCGCCCGAAACGCGGTGGAGAAGGGGCTCTCGACCAAGCCCTGGGTCAAGGCCAGCCTCGCCCCCGGCTCGAAGGTCGTGACCGACTTCCTCGATCACGCCGGGCTCTCCCCCTACCTCGACGCGCTCAGGTTCCAGACCGTCGGT
>JANOBY010000104.1:0-13181 GCA_031411935.1 Planctomycetales bacterium
CCACACGGCCGGCCGATCCGCAGACTCCGCAATTCATCAAGGATCTGATCGACTGGGGCGCGGGACCGCGAGCCGGTCAGAATCTCATCCTTGGCGGCAAGGCGATGGCCGCCATGGACGGGCGATTCAGCGTCTCGCTCGACGACATCCGCAAGGTGGCAATCCCGGTTCTGCGGCACCGAATCAGCACGAATTTCCAGGCCCAAGCCGAGGGGCAGACGACCGAAAGCCTGATCAAGAAGCTCGTGGCCGAGATCAAGGAGCCGGACGTGCCGAAGTACGACCGGCGGGGGAGCTGAGGGATCGCGAGAGACTGAGGGAGGTTCAGCATGGCGACCGACTCGCGCGTCACCAGTGACCGGCTCGGCAAGTCCGACGAGGGACGGGCCGTCTCGGCCGAGGAGTTCGATCGGGCCGAGTTCGACCAGCCCTGGACCTACGAACGTGAGGCCGGGAGGCTGCTCGTCATGTCGCCGGAAGGGATCGATCACGTCCTCGCCACGAACCCCTGGCGGAATCGCTTGATCCTTTTCCAATACAGCCATCCCGGGATCATCCGCGAAGTGGTCACGCAGAGCTGGGTCCGGCCCGACGGGCAAACAGATCGCGTCGGTGACATCGGCGTCTACCTGGCGAACCGGCCATTCGATCTGCCCAACATTCCGCCCGACCTCATGTTCGAGATCGTCAGCCCGGGACGTGCCTCCCGAAAGCGAGATTACGTGGTCAAGCGGGGCGAGTACGAGACGATCGGGATCAAGGAATATGTCATCGTCGACCCGCAAGAACGCCGGGTCACCGTCCTCACGCTCGGGCCAATCGGTTACGGCGAGCGTATGCTCAAGGTCGGAGAGGTCTACACTTCGGCCTTGTTGCCTGGCCTTGAGATCCCTCTGGACGAGACATTCGGGGCCTAACCCCGCACGATGACCGTCCCTGACCTCGATCGGAGCCTTCCCTTGGCCGGACCTGCCGAGAAGTATCTGAAGCCCGAGGTCATCCGCCAGGTGGCGAGGCTGGACCTGCGGGCGAAATTCATCGTCGAGGGGTTCATCTCGGGGCTACATGCCAGCCCGTTTCACGGGTTCAGCGTGGAGTTCTCCGAGCATCGCAAGTACACCGCGGGCGACAATATCTCGGACATCGACTGGAACGTTTACGCCAAGACCGACCGCTTCTACATCAAGAAGTTCCAGGCCGAGACCAACCTCAACGGCTACCTGGCGATGGACCTCTCGGGGTCGATGGGCTACACGTATCGCCAGGAGCTCACGAAGTTCGAGTACGGCGTGAGTCTGGCCGCGGCGCTGGGGTATCTCATGATCCACCAGCAGGACCCGGTGGGCATGATGGCCTTCGGGACAAAGGTCACGCAGAGCCTCCCTCCGCGGAGCAAGAGGTCGCAGCTGGGCAACATCCTCTCGATGCTCGCGGGGCTCTCGCCCAAGGGGGAGACCGACCTGGGCAAGAGCCTCCAGCAGATCGCCGGGATGCTCAAGCACCGGTCGCTCGTCATGCTCTTCAGCGACCTCCTGGGCGACCCCGACCCGATCAAGAAGGCGTTCCACCGCCTCCGGCACTCGGGCCATGACCTGATCGTTTTCCACATTTTGGACGAGGCCGAGGCCCTGTTCCCGTTCGAGGGGATGCTCGAGCTCGAGGACAACGAGACGGGCGACCGCCTGACCGTGGACGCCGAGGGCATCAAGGCCGACTACCTCGAGGAGGTCGAGAAGTTCCGCGAATCCTACAAGAAGGAATGCATGGGCGCGAGGATCGACTACGTGCCGCTCCACACAGGGATGCCTTTCGACAAGGCGTTGATGAGTTATTTGCTCTCGCGCCAGGCCCGAGGCTAGGATGCAAGGGGTTGCTCCGGGGGGCCTCTCGCAACCTTTGACCATCAGGAGAGGCCCAATCCCGGATCACCATCCTGTCTGCACCCCGCTGACCGACCCGTCCACCGACTAGCGGATCAAACTTCATGGGTTCTGTCTTCCTGAATGCGGGCCTTGTCGCGGGGGTGGCGCTCGCCGCATTGCCGGTGATCCTGCACCTGTTCATGAAGCAGACGCCGAAGCATGTGATCTTCCCCGCCCTGCGCCTGATCCAGGAGCGGCAGAAACGATCTCGCAAGCGTTTGCGCGTGAAGAACTGGCTGCTCCTTCTCGCGAGGATGGGGCTGCTTGCGCTCATGGCGCTGGCCCTGGCCCGCCCTCGCATTGACGCCCGCGCGAGCCTTGGCACCGGCGAGGAGCCCACCGCGGTGGCCCTGGTCTTCGACACGAGCCTCTCGATGGGCTACAAGGTCCGCGACCAGTCGCGGCTGGACGACGCCAAGGACCGTGCCCAGGACGTGATCAAGAAGCTCAACGAACAGAGCAAGGTCTTCATCCTCGACGGCTCGGACCCCTCGCAGCCCATCGCCCAGTCCCCGGCCGCCGCCCGGAAGAAGGTCGAGGGCCTCACGATCCGCGCGGTCAATCGACCCCTGAACGCCGCGATGGGGGCCGCCTACACCGCCGTGGCCGAGGTGGATATGCCTCGGCGCGAGGTTTACGTGTTCACCGACCTCGCCGCTTCCCAGTGGCAGACGGGGCAGGAGGTGGACGGACTGGCCGAGGCCCGCAAGCGGGTGAAGGGGGGCGAGATCGCCACCTTCGTCCTGCGCGTGGGGGCGAAGGAGTGGCGCGACGTGGCGATCCTCTCGGCCGAGCCCGCCTCGCCCGTGGCGACCGAGAATCAGCCCGTGGTCCTCAAGGTCAAGCTCCGCAACGTCGGCCCCAAGACCAACCGCATCGTGAACGTGAAGCTGGACGGCAGGCCGATCGACAAGAAGCTCGTCGAGATCCCCGCAGGCAGCGAGGTGGACGTTCCCCGCATCGCCACGCCCCGTCTGGCGATGGGCCTGCACCGGATCGAGGTCACGCTCGACGGCGAGCCCGACCCGCTGACCTTCGACGACAGCCGGTTCTTGACCATCGACGTCCAGCCCGCGATGAAGATCCTGCTCATCTCGGAGGTGGCCGAGGATGCCGACTTCGTCGAGTATGCCCTCGCCCCGCAGGACCGGCCGCAGGGCATGGCCTGGCCGTTCGAGATCGAGAGGGTGCGGACCTCGCAGATCGAGGCGAAGCTTCGGGGGCGCGCCCTGAAGGAGTTCGCCGGGATCTTCCTGCTCAATGTGCGCGGCCTCGAACCGTTCTGGTGGGACCGTCTCGGCGGTTACGTGCGAGACGGAGGGGGGCTGGTCGTGGCCCCGGCGGGCTACGCGGATGTGACCAATTACAATCAGGCGCTCGCCTCGCAGATCATGCCCGCGGGGCTCGGCAAGGTGATCACGCACAGGCAGAGCGACCCGCCCTTCGGCTTCGGCACGCCCGACCTGTCGAGCCCCCTGTTCGCCGTGGACACGAAGGACCTGCTGGGCGACCTGGCGCGGGCCTCGGTCCTGAAGACGCGCGAGGTCACGGCCGATCCCAAGTCGCATGTGGTCCTGCGCTACACCGACGACACGCCCGCCGTGCTCGAGAGGACCTTCCCCGGCACGCGTCCCGGCAAGGTCATGCTCTGGACCACGGCGCTGTCCACACGGGCCTCGGAATCGGACCCGCAGTTCTGGAACGACATGCCCAAGAGCGGCTGGGCGTTCCTCGTGATGATGGACCAGACCGCGTATTACCTCGCCGGGGCCTCGGGCCAGAAGTTCCTGTTCGATGCCGGCGAAGACGCGATTCTGCCGCTCGACCCGACCCGCCAGTTCGTTTCGGCCTCGATCCAGGGGCCGAGCACCGCGGCCGGCGAGCGCCAGGGCGAGTTCGCGGGCCGGCAGCTCCTCGTGGCCTCGCCCGGGGCGCTCGGCCAGTGGAGCGTGAAGGTCTCGGGCAAGGACGGCCCGCCCGTGGAGATGGGCTTCAGCGTGAATCCTCCGCGTGCCGAGCTGCAAACCGGCGCGATGGAGCCCAAGGACCTGGACACCCTCTTCGGGAAGGCCAAATACCAGCTCGCCGACGACGCCGCGAGCCTCAAAATCGCCGTGGGCACGACCCGCTACGGCCGCGAGATCTTTCCGTATATCATGGCCCTGATTCTGATCTTGGTCACGATCGAGAACCTGCTGGCCAACACGTTCTACCGAGAAAAGTCGGCCCCCAGCGCGATCCCCGCCCGCGCCTAGAATGAAGCGGCCCGTCGCCCGACACGTCCCTCCAGGCGAAGCTCCACGCTATGAACCTTGCGATTGACCCGATCGTCCCCTGGCCCTACATCGCCGTCACGGCCGGGGTGATCACCGCGCTCACGCTCTGGGCCTATGCCAAGCGGCTCCGCGGGACCTCGGGCCGGTGGCGCTGGTTCGCGATCGGCCTGCGGCTCTTGGCGGTCCTGCTCTGCGTGCTCGCCTGCCTGCGGCCGATGGTCCTGTTCCAGACCAAGAGCAAGCAGGCCTCGACGATTGCCTTCCTGATCGACGCCAGCAAGAGCATGACCATCGGCGACGAGGCGAAGGGCGAGAAGCGCTGGACCGCCGCACGCAAGGCCATGGCCGACGGCATGAAGGCCGCCAAAGGGCTGGGCCCCACCGTGATCCCCAAGGCGTTCCGGTTCGACTCGGCCGTGAGCGACGACAAGCCCGAGGACAACGCCGACCCCAAGGGCAGCGAGACCGCCCTGGGCTCGGCCCTGGAAGACGTGGTCAAGCGGGTCCAGGGGGCCGGACGCCTCCTGTCGATCGTGGTCCTGGCCGACGGCGCGAGCAACAGCGGACGCCCGCCGTCGATCGTGGCCCAGCGGCTGAAGACCCAGGGCGTGCCGGTGATCGCCGTCCCGTTCGGCTCGGAGACCGCGGGCGCGGGCTCGAAGGACATCGCCGTGAAGTCGATGAACGCCGGGCCGACCGTCTACGTGAAGAACGAGCTGAACGTGTCGGGCGTGGTCTCGGCCCGGGGGTTCGCCGGGCAGAAGATCGAGGTCGAGCTCCGGGTGGAAGGGCAGTCCGAGCCCGTCGCGAAGAGGACGATCCAGGTGCCCGAGAAGGCGACCGATGTCTCTGTGACCGGGCTCAAGTGGACGCCGATCAAGGCGGGCGAGACCAAGCTGACCCTGAGCGTGGCCGAGCAGCCGGGCGAGCTCCTGAAGGACAACAACACGTACAGCTCGTTCGTGACGGTCCTGGGTGGGGGGCTCAACGTGCTCTACCTGGCCGGTCCGTTCGGGGGCTGGGAACAGCGATTCTTGCTCCGGTCGCTCGACCCGTCGCAGAAGGTGCAGGTCACCTTCAAGGGGATGCGCGTCCCGGCGGGGGACGACATGGACGTGGACTTCGCGCCGGGGGCTTACGACGTGTACGTCCTGGGCGACCTCCCGCGCGAGTTCCTCACGTCCCGGCAGATGCAGCTCCTGGCGCGTCGCGTGGAGGAGGGCTCGGGGATGCTCATGCTGGGCGGCCGCGCGAGCTTCGGCGCGGGGGGGTGGGCGGGCACCGCGGTGGGCAACATCCTCCCCACGGTCATCGCGCCCGGAGACGGCCAGCTCGACCCGCCCGACGGACTGAAGGTCGTCCCCAACACGCGGGGGCTGGATTCCTACGTGCTGAAGCTCGCCAGGGACCCCGCCGAGTCCGCGAGGCTCTGGGCGGGCCTGCCGAACATCCCCGGGGCGAACCTCCTGGGCAGGCCCAAGGACGCCTCGATGATCTGGGCCGAGACGCCCGACCGTCAGCCGCTTCTGGTGGCCCTGGACGGGCCCGGCAAGGGGCGGGTCATGGCCTTCGGCGGCGAGACCTGGCCCTGGGCCCGCTACTCCGAGGAGTCGCGCCTGGCCCACATCAAGTTCTGGCGCCAGACGATCCTCTGGCTCGCCCACAAGGAGGACGACAACGACAGCCAGGTCCGCGTGGCCCTGGATCGCCGCCGCGTGCCGGCCGGAGGCCGGGTCGATATCGCGGTCACGGCCCGGGACGCCAAGGGGGAACCGATCCCCGGCCTCAAGTACGAGACCACCGTGACCCGCGAGGCCAAGGACGCCCCGGTCGAGAAGGTGGAGGTCTTCCCCCAGAACGACGAGGCCCGCGGCACCCACCCCGTGACCGGAGGCCCCGGCGACTACAAGGTCACGGTCACCGCCACCAACGCCCAGGGCCAGACCGTGGGTTCGGACTCCGCGCGTTTCCTCGCCTTCCAGGACGACCGCGAGCTGGAGAATCCGGCCGCCGACCCATCCCTGCTCAGGCAACTGGCCGAGACCACGGGCGGCAAGTCCATGCCGCCGGAGTCGCTGGTGAAGTACCTGGAATCGCTCGACAAGTCGATCGTGACCGACTCGGTCACGCAGAAGGAAGTCCGCGTGTGGGACAACTGGTGGTTCCTGATCGCCTTCACCACGCTGCTGACCCTGGAATGGTTCCTCCGCAAACGGCACGGGTGGGTGTGACGGCCCGTCCCGAGGGGCCTTGCATTCGCGTCCTGGGGCGGGAATTTTGAGCCGATCGGTCCGGAAGCGGTCGATTCGACGCTCTCATGCGGAAGACGGCCCGCGACGGTGTGGGACCGCTCCGGGTCCGGCCATGCGCCGGACAGGCTTTCCCTCAGGAATCGCGGAATGACGACGGTGTTGCTCAAGAAGGCCTTCTTCCCCACCGTGATGGCCGGCCTGATCGCCGGATCCGGGTGCAACGGGGCCAGGCAGGACGAACTCCCGACCGCCCCCGCGCCCGCGCCCAAGGCCGCCCGTGCCGAAACGCCTGGTGGAGGAGGTCGGGGCGGACCTGGCGGGCGCCGGCAGCGGTCCCCCATCGGCGAGATCATGGCCAGGGTGGGGAGCCCCCGGAACTCGATGACCCAGGCCATCGGCAAGGAGCTGAACGAGGAGGCCCCCGCCTGGGAGACCATCCAGGCCCAGACGAAGGACTACGCCGTCCACGCCGCCGACCTGGCGAAGTACGACCCGCCGAAGGGCTCGAAGGAGTCCTGGGCGACCCTGACCGGGGAGTTCGCCTCGCACGCCTCGGAACTGGACAAGGCCGCCCAGGCGAAGGACAGGGCCGCCGCACTCGCGGCCCACGGCCAGCTGGCCAACTCGTGCATGGGGTGCCACCAGGAACACCGGATCATGGGACCGGGCCGAGGGATGGGCGGCAACCGGCCGGGCGGGCCTCCGGGCGGGAATCCCGGGGAACCCCCCTCACCTCCGCCCGGCGGTTGAACGACCGTGGCCTCGTGACCCAGGACCGGCCCGGCCCGCGAGGCTCGTGTCTTCGCCGAGAAGTCGTGGGCCTCGCTGGTCTGGGCAAGGCACCCGACGAGCGGCTGGCCACCACCACACGGAGCAGGGCACGCCTGGACGTCTTGACCGGGACGACCGGGAATAGTATACATTTGGATCGTTTGGGCCAGATCGTCAGGACGGGTTTCGGGGGACGGGTTCGCTCCTCGGCGATCGGAGACCGGGGGCCACACCGATAGTATCGATGGGCGTGTCCTCTCCGAACACCACGACGGTCTGACAGACCATCGGGAGCAACATGCCGGGCACGTCCCGACGGCCGAGGAATCCAGGCTTCGCGAAAACGTGAATTTGCAGAACGAACCCAATTTCGCCCCCGGATCGAGCAGGTTGATGTTTGGGAAGGCTTGATCAGGGAAAGACTTACGTTTCGGTGGAAGGTAAGTGGCCGGAGCTTTTCGTGGGGAAACGAAGCCAAAACGAAGCCAAAACGAACCCAAAACGAAGCCAATTTTAAGGCGTCCGGACGCACAACCAACGCGCAGTCCGGGCCTCATCGCGGCGAGAATCCTTCAACACAGCCTGAGGAGATGGGACCGATGATTCAGGGTCTGCGCACGGCGATCTACCCCGTTTCCGACCTGGACGCGGGCAAGACCTGGTACACCGAGGTCGTGGGGCACGCCCCCTACTTCGACCAGCCGTTTTATGTAGGATTTGCGGTCGGAGGCTTCGAGCTGGGCCTGATCCCCGACGGAACACCGGGGGCCACCGGAGTGCAGGCCTACTGGGGCGTGGAGGACGCCGAGAGCGAACTCCAGCGGCTGATCGCCCTGGGAGCCCGCGTTCTTGAGGGCGTGACGGAGGTGGGAGGCGGGATCAAGGTCGCGACCGTCGAAGACCCCTACGGGAACGCCCTGAGCATCATCGAGAACCCCCACTTCCAGCCATCGGACGTCCGATGAGCGAGCCTTCGGTTCGCTTCGGAGGCAAACGCACGCTGGAGATCGTGAGCAAGCCCACAAAGCGAAACGGAACCGAGGCAGGCGGTGAGGCCTGCCCCGGTTCGGTAGGAGGTATCTCGCCCGTCGAGGTCGAGGTTCAGTTGTCTTCCGCGGCCCCTTTGCCGCGAGCCCCGGCCCCGCCGCGGTTGCCGCCCTGGCCGCCCGGTCCACCCCGCCCGCCGCCGGCGCTCTGGGCGAGCTTGATGAGGTCATACTTCTCGCCGAGCATGGCATTGAACTTGGACTTCTGTCCCTTGGTCAGGACCTTGGCGATGGCGGTCTCGACCTTCTTGTCTATCTTCTCGGCTTCTTCGTTCATCTTGGTCATGGCGTCGCCCATGGCCTTCATGCGTTCTTGCATTTCGGGGCTATTGAAGTCGGGGCGCTGGGGCCGCTGGCCGCCGTTGGCATTGTCTCCCCCGGCCGCGTCGCCACCGGCCGGGGCGCCTCCGCGACGGTTGGGGGGAGCGGTTTCACCCTTGGTCGCCTCGGCGTCGCCCGCATCGTTCTTGGTCGTCGGCTGACGACGGTTGCCCGCACCGCCCTGGGCCCCGCCCGGTCCGGCCTGGCCGCCGGGTCCGCCCTGGCCTCCACGATTGCCGCGCATGCCTTGCATGCCCGAGGCCATGAGTTCGCGCTGGGCGGTGTTCATCTGCTCGATGATGACCTGAATCTGAGTCATCTGGGGGGGGCTGAGGTTGAGCCTCTTTGCCACGTCGGGGCGAGTCACGGCGGTCACACCGATGATCTGGAGCTCGATCTCGTTGAGCCGATCCTTCTGGGGCTTCTCCAGGATCTTGCTCACGCTGGCGTTGGTCGCCTGGCCGATCTGGGTCATGGCTTCCATCATGACGTTGCGGTCCACCTGACCGCGCTGGCCATTCTGGCCGCCTCGCCCGCCGTTCTGGCCTCCGCGTCCGCCGCCCATCTGGCTGAAGAGATCGCGGCGAGCCTTGTCGGACTTGTCGTTCACTTCCTTGAGCTGGGTCTTTTGCTCTTCGCTCACGGCGATCTCTTCCTGCAAGGCCGGAGACTGCATGAGCAGGGCGATCATGGCGTTGGCACCGCCGCCCTGGCCGCCGGGACCACCACGTCCTCCGCCCCCGCCCGGCATCCCGGGCATTCCGCCGCCTCCACCGATCCGCATCTTGAGGCCACGCAGCTGCATGGCGGGATCGTTCCAGGGGCCGGCCGGGCGGCCCGCCTTCTCGGTGTCGGCCGTCTTGGTCGCGTCGGAGTCGTCGACCTTGGTTCGGCCCGCTTTCTCGGCGGCGGCCTTCGAGGTCTGCGCCAGGCTTACGCCCGAAGTCGCGGTCAGGGCGACGGTCGCCCCGACGCAAAGAGTCCACAGGCGGGTTGCAAGCATGTCCGGCTCCTCGTTGTCTGCTCAGCCGAGGGAAATAGGGGATCGCAAAGGGGTAGCGACGAAGCGAGACGGGATCAGGCTGGCCACTCATGGCGAATCGGGCGACCACGGACGGGTCAAGCATCGACCCCTCCACAGGGGTTAGAGCGCCACGGCGCACCTTCCTGTCCCCGTCATCTCGATGGAATCCTAAACTTTCCCCGACCTCAGTGGATAGAGGATATCCAGATTCTTTGGCCGGATGCCCGAAATGTTAGCCTATTCTGGACTTCCAGAGCCAAACACTCAGGCCCACGGCGGCCCCCAGGCTCGCCATCCTGAGGGTCATCCGATAGGCCAGGAACCGCCGACCTCGGGGCGACTCGGGGGTCTCGGCCGACGAGATCCGCTCCAGCCCCGACACGGCATTCATGCCCACCATGTGCACCATCATGAGCATCAGGAACCCGAAACCCTGCTCCATCCAGGCCCGCCAGGGGACCGGGGGCAGGCCGGGCTTCCACCGCGAAGCCGTGGAGAGCGCGGTGCTCGACTCGTAGACCACCAGGCTCGCCCGGCTCGCCGCGCGTCCCGACCCGTCGCTCACCCGGATCACGAGGTCCGCCGGCTGGGCCGTCCCCTTCCTGGGCGAGCCCTGGATCACGCCCGAGTCCGGGTCGAAGGTCAGGCCCTCGGGCAGAGGGCCGTCGACCGCCCAGGTCTTCGGGCCGAGTCCGCCGTCGGCGGCCAGGGCCACGGTGTAGGGGCGGCCGGCAATGGCCTCGGGCAGGCTTTCGGGCGTGCGGATCGCGAGGGCGGGGGGCTTCTCGGCGGCCTCGCCCGCCTTCCTGGCCACCGCCTCATCAGCCTTGGGCACGAGGGCCATGATGACCATCGTGAGCAGTAGGATGAACAGCAAGGCGCCGGTCAGCTTCGTCACCACGACGGCCACGAACGAATCCTCGCCCGAGCCGCCGAACTCATGACCACCGGAATGGCCGCGTCGGGATCGTCGCATCGTTCTGTACCTTTGCCGCGGGGCAAGCCGTGCGGACTGCCCCGCGGGGAAGTTAAGGGCCTCTTCAGACCGCCTCGTCGCGGTAGACCTGGAACTTGGTCTTCACGATGTTGCGGTACAGGGCGTTGCCCTGCTCCATGCTCACGTTCAGGAGGTCGAGCGCGTCCTTGAGGCTTCCCAGGGTGCGGGCGAGCTGGTCCTGGGTGGTCTTGCTGGACTTTTCGAAGGCCTGCGCCCACTGCGCGGAGAGGCTCTCGATGGCCGCCACCTGGCGGTCGATCCCCCGGCGGATGGCGTCGAGCTGCTCGTCGGGACCGCTGTCCTCGACCAAAGCGGTCTCGATCCGGGCGAGAGTGCCTACACCCTTGCGGATGGCGTCGCCGGAACTCGCGAGCCCCTTCAGATCGTCGCCGATCGAGCCCATGGATTCGGCCCCTCGGGACAGCGACTCGACCGCCACGGCGAACCGATCCACGTGACGCCCCAGGCCGTCACCCAGCTTGTCCACGAGCACCGAGAGGTTCTTTCCGATCTGCTCGAGGTGGGCCACGTAGGCCGGGGCCTCGGTCGCGGACACGGCCTCCCCGTCCTCGATCGCCAGCACGTGCTCGACGATCCATCGGTCCACGCGGGCGAGCAGGTCCTCGGAGCGGCGGATCACCAGCGTCTGCGCGAGCATGAGCACCGACGAGAGGAAGAGGGCCAGCAGGGTGCTATCGAACGCGATCTGCAGGGCCGACGTGACGCTCGTGAGATTGCTCATGAAGCCGTCGAGGTCCTTGACCATCGGCAGCACGCGGCTGATGTTCATGAGGGCCTTGGAGATGCCCTCGACCGTGCCGATGAAGCCGATCACGGGCAGCAGGTAGAGGATGTAGCGGGTGAGCGTGAATCGGCTCGCGGCGCTCTCCTGGTCGAGACCGGCGGCCTCGCCGTTGAGCTCCATGCGCTTGGCCGACGATCGCCCTCCGGCCACGATCTGCCTGAGGCGCGAGGGCAGGAGGCGGCGGTCCTCCTTGGAGATCGAGGTCGGGTCGGCCATCATCGCCGGGGCGTCCTCGAACGCCTTCTCGTTGCCCCAGAGCTGGAGCAGGATGTTGCCCAGCGTGAGCACGGCGAACGCGAAGATGGCGGTCCCCACGTACTGTTCCCACCCGCGCTCGAACATGAGCGTGGGGTCGAAGATCATGAGCGCCACGGGGAACGCCAGGGCCAGGCCCAGCATGGCGAGCGTGCCGGGATAGGCGAGGCGAGACGTGGAGTGTGCGGCGCGCGTCATGCCGAAAGCCCCTCCTGGGCGTGGTCGAGGGGCCGCGAGGTCGAATCCATCCTGACCAACGAGCCCGGATCCCCGGGCCCGATCCTCGCGGTCCTGCTCAGGAGATCGGCTTTTCGGAGGGTCGGGCTTGACCGGATGCGGACGGTTGTTCCCGCGGAGAGGGGATCGCGAGGCCCAGGATCCGCCGAGTCCCAGGCTTGACGGGGCTTGCCTCGGCATATGGGCGGTCAGTGCGGGTCCAGGCCGGAGGGCGTGGGGTCGGTGAGGGGGGCGTCCGGCACGTCCGACGGGGTCTCGTGGTCCTCGGCCCCGAGGCGGAACCGGAAGTCGCAGAAGGGGGCCCCTTCCATGATCGTCTGGGTGCGCGTGAGCCTGACCTCGGGGTTGAACCCCTCGATCAGGGCGAAGTCGCGGCAGCACGACAGGCTCGCGCCCAGGTCGGCCAGGCCCAGGTTGCGGTACATCTCGGCGTAGAGGCACCGGGTCACGTTGAAGTCCAGGCGATCGTATGAGCTCTCCAGCATGTCCATTTCCAGCGCCCCGCCCTGCTTCCATCGGTCGAGCCCGCGGGCGAAGGCGGGCAGGGTCGAGTCGGCAAACTCGCGGGCCATCGCCGCGCCCGACTCACGCGCAAGCTCCGTGATCACCCCACGCAGCAGATCGAGGGTCTTGCCTTCCCCAAGCTCCCGCATGACCGCACGGACCAGCGGGGCCACGATCCGGGCCTCGATCTCTCGTCTCTCCAGCAACGTGGGCTCGGCCATGGAGGGCTCCTGGTTTCTGGGAGGAAGGCGTCTCCACGCGAAACGCATCGATCGATTCGGAATTGAGTCGATTCTCACCGAGATTTCGGAGTATCTTCAAGAGTGTGGTGCCTGGGCGATCGCGAGCTCTGACGGGTTGGCCGCGAAGAGATGACACGCTCACGGCCTGCTTTGCGGATCCTCCCTCAGAAACCGGAATCCTCATCACGAGCGGAGCGCGTGTCATGGGAGGCCCCATGTTCGGACTTCTGATTGGCCTGTCTTGCCTGATGGTCGATGGCGCCCCTCCCGCCCCTTCGGCCGACGAACTCGCCTCGTACCGGGTTGCTCGGGCGAAGGCCGGCCGATCGGCCGAAACCCACGTGAGCCTGGCCCTCTGGTGCGAAGCCCGCGGGATGACCGCCGAACGCCTCGAACACCTCGCGATGGCGATCACGGCCGACCCCTCGAATGCCGCCGCCCGCGGGCTCATGGGCTTGGTGGACGACGCCGGTCGCTGGAGACGCCCCGAGGATGTGGCCGCTCGCGACCGCAATGACCCCGATTTGGC
>JANOBY010000105.1:0-18344 GCA_031411935.1 Planctomycetales bacterium
TGCGTTCGCCTCGTTCGTGGGGACCAGCCTCACGCTGGCGATCGACACGATGCTCAACAACCAGCTGGTGGTGGTCCCCACGTCGTTGTCGGTTGTGGGCGTGGGGCTGCTACTCATGGCCAGCGTGAACCTGATCCGCGAAGCCCACGCCGCGCTGCGTAGCAACCGCCTGGAGACCCGCTTCTTCCGAGAATTGCAGGATCGCCGCGTGGCCGAGGGGGGCTGCTCCGCGAGGTAGACCCGCCCCGTCCTCTCGCCCTCAATGTGGCAAATTCGCAATGCGGCTCACAGGCCGGGCGTGCCGGGGTTCTACGTGCTAAATTTCTTGCGAGCGGGCGCGTCCGGCGTGGTGTAGCAACCTCGCAACACGCCGTTGGATTTCCGTGCGAGGTCTCGCTACGATGGTCCTCGTGAATCTCGCCGGTTCCCCCTGGCATTGCGTGGCTGCGTAGCGACTTGCACCCCTGGACCTCCTCGAAGTCGAGACCCCCATGTCACGCAAGGCCCGTCCTCATCGTCTTGCGCCACGGGTCGAGTCGCTCGAGAGCCGCGCACTTCTGAGCGTGTCCGGCCTGGATCCCGACTCGACGCTGTTCGTCCGCTTCCGGGCGGGGACCTCCACCGCGACCGAGAACTCGGTCTTGAAGTCGATCCAGGGTCAGGTGGTCGAGTCCTACGCGAACGGGGCGAGCCTCGTGCAGGTCGCCTCGAGCGCGAAACGGGGGGCCGCCCTCAAGGCGCTCTCGGCCAACCGCAAGGTGCTCTACGCCGAGCCGAACTCGACGGTCGTGACCACGGCGTTCGTGCCCAACGACCCCGGGTTGTCGCGGCAGCCGGGGCTCGAATCCGCCAATAACGTGGATATCAACGCGACTACCGCCTGGGCGACCACGCAGGGCACCTGGTCCACGATCGTCGCGGTGATCGACAGCGGGCTCGACCTCTCGCACCCCGAGTTCGCGGGCCGGGTCTGGGTCAACACGGCCGAGGCCAACGGGGCCCCCGGACGCGACGACGACGGCAACGGCTATGTGGACGACGTGAACGGCTGGAACTTTCAGGCCAACTCCCCCAACGTGTACGATGACAACGGCCATGGGACCCACGTGGCGGGCATCATCGGGGCCACCGGCAACAACGGTCAGGGCCTCGCCGGGGTGAACTGGGGGGCGAGAATCCTGCCCTTGAAGTTCATCGGAGCCGACGGCAACGGTTCGGTGGACGACGCGATCAGGGCCATCTACTACGCCGTGAACCAGGGGGCCCGCGTGATCAACGCGAGCTGGGGCGGGTCCGAACGCATCCGCGCCCTGACCGACGCCATCCAGTACGCCAACTCCCGCAACGTGGTTTTTGTGACCGCCGCGGGCAATGAGTCGCGCAACAACGGGGTAAGGCGAAGCTTCCCGGCCGACGATCGCCTTCCGAATGTCCTCTCGGTGGGCGCCGTGGACGCCAACGGGGCCCTGGCCAGCTTCTCCAACTTCGGCAAGACCACGGTGGACCTCGTGGCGCCCGGCGTGACCATCCGGAGCACCGTCCCCGGGGGCTACGCGACCTATTCCGGTACGTCGATGGCCGCCCCCTACGTGACCGGCGTGGTTTCTCTTCTTGTCGGGCTCCACCCCGAGATGCGGGCTTCGCAGCTGGTGCAGCGTGTCTTGAACGCCGCCCGCCCCCTGCCCGGCCTCCAGGGCAAGATCATCACCGGGGGGATCGTAGACGCGGCCAACACCGTATCCGATGCCTACGCCGCAGCCCACTCGGTCCCGGTGAACAAGGGCTTACAGAAACGCAGGTGGATGCGGCGACTGGCCTCCCGGAATCGGCAGTCCCGGGTCATCGTGAAGAAATCCCTGCCCATCACCGTGTCCGGGCCTCCCGTTTCGCTCGCCCAATCCGCCCAGGTTTCGGTGATGGTGGTCTTTGACCAGCCGCCGCCGATCGTCGAGACGATCATGAATTAGAGGGGACGCTCCCTCGGCTTTGGGAATCGCCCTATCGGGAATCTCGGAGCTTGAGTACCATTCCGCAGGCGTTCCCCGGCGGGCACGTCGTCCCACTCATGGAGGAGTGCACGATGCGACCCCGATTCGACTCGCCGATCGGCCACGCTCCGCACGCCCCGGTGCCCGGCCTGGTTCCCGATCCTGACGCCTCGCCCGATGCCCCCGCGGTCGCGGCTCTATTCCTCGGCGTATTGACGCGCGACCTCGGCAGCTTCTTCCCGCAATCGACCCTCAGGCCGATCGGCGACGACGAGCCCAACCTTCGCGCCGGGCCGAACTTCCGGCTCATCCAGGGTCAACCTGGAGGCGAGGGGGACACGATCGAGCTTTACGGAGTCCCCTATCGGCTGGTCCTTCGCGAGGGCGGTCCGGTCTCCGAGCCCGAGTACGCGCTCGTCCGGGCCGTTGGCGCGGTGCTCGGCCTGCGGCATCACCACCTGTTTCGTATGACCAGCTCGGCACGCCTGGAGCTCTATCGCGGAGGATCCGAAGACCACTACGTGGCGGCGTTCGTCGATCCCTCGTCGTACGACCCAGCCGCGCCTGTGGCAAGCCGGATCGCCACGACGATCCTCACCCTGCGAACCGCGGCGTTGTCAACATACGAAAACCATCGCGTATCCACGGGCGCCCTGCTTCTAGGATCTGGGCCCGACGCATCCCTGGCCGAGTCCCCGACCGCGCCCGACGCCCTGCCCTACGGCGTGGAATTAACGAGCCTCAAAAGCATCCACCGGTTGTGCGACGGCGAGCGGACACTCTTCCTGGTAGACCGGCAGGGGCGGCTCGCGGGGATTGTGGACGCCGCGCGATGGTCGGCCGATCGGCACGCCGCCGGTGACGATCCCTTGTGCGCGCAGATCTATGGCCCCCATGCCCGCGCCACCCGGTCGGGCGGGCACGTGTGCCTGGTTCTGAGCGCGAATCAGGAGATCAAGGTGTTCGCGGGGGGCAACCAGGTATTCGCTTTCACCCACGGTCGGTGGAGGCTGCTGGACCCCCGGGCCAAATTCGCCGCGTGGAGCGAGTCGGTGGGCGACGAGTCGCTGGCCCGCCCCCTGTTCCGAGCCGCGCTGAACCTGGCCGAGGAGCGTCGCGGTGCCCTGTTCGTGGTACTCGACGACCCTTCGCAGGCCATCGGCCGACTGATCGCGCCAAGCGATGCCCTGGCCGACGTGCCCGACGTTCGGGCCATGGGCAACCTGCCGTCGCGCGACCCGCTCGCCCGCCGTGCCTTGCATTATCTCGCGAGGGGACGCCGCGTAGGGGACCTCGACCCCGCCGTGATCGAGGCTTTGGCCAGCATCGACGGGGCCTTCGTGGTCGATCGTTCAGGCCGCATGATTGCCTTCGGCGCAATCCTGCGTCACGACCCGTCGGACCTGCCGGGGCTCTCCCCGGCCGAGGGGGCGAGGACCACGGCCGCCCTGGCGGCGAGCCGATTCGGAGAGGTCCTCAAAATCAGCGAGGACGGCGTGATCTCCTGCTTCCTGAATGGGTCACGCGCCTGGGATCTCTGAGTCCGAATCCGGCCGGGGGGTCCGCGAGTTGCATCCCCGAAGGATGGAGCTCCACACAGGAATCCGCCTTCAGGCGGAAGCGTGGGGCACCGCCCAACCCTGCGCGGGAGAAACTCTGATGAAACGTCGCGAACTGCTGGGTGCCCTCGGGGCCGGAGCCGCAAGCCTGGCGGCCTTCTCGGGATCGGCCGCCCTTGCCCAGGAAGGGGCCCGAAAAGGAGACCGGATCGAGCGTCGCCACGACAAGATGCACGACAAGCTCATGAACGACTGCCTGGACGCCTGCGGGGAGTGCGCCAAGGTCTGCGACCAGACCTTCCATCACTGTTTCATGGAAGTCTCCGAGGGCAAGAAAGAGCACGCCCAGGCCATGCACCTGGCAGGCGACTGCGCGGGCTTCTGTTCGCTTTCGGCCTGCATGATCGCCCGCCATAGCCCGCTCATGGTGGAGTCGTGCCAGGCCTGCGCCGACGCCTGCGCGATGACGATCAAGGAGGTAGAGAAGTTCGACTCCCCCGAGATGAAGAACGCCGTTCGCGCCCTTCGTAACTGCGAGAAGTCGTGCCGCGAGATGATCAAGACGATGGCCTCTCACGAGGGACACACCGAGGCAGCGAAGTGAGCCCGATCGGAAGCACGCTTCGAGCCGCTTGACAATCGCCCCCGGCGGCAGGATCCTCGGGCCTCAATCTCTCCCACCACTGCGAGATGAGCCATGATGAGCCCTGCCGTCGTCCTGCTCGCCCTCTCCGGCCTCGGCCCGTCCGACTTCCCCCGGTTCGAGGGGCAGGAGATCGACCCCCACGCCGGCGAGATCGTCTACGCCGTGATCACCGCCGACGTGGACGGCGACGGACGCCGCGACGTGGTCGCCCTGACCGAGGACGCGGTCCTCTGGTACGAGAATCCGTCGTGGGAAAAACACGTGATCCTCAAGGGTATGACCGCACGCGACAACGTGTGCATCCAGGCCCATGACATCGACGGTGACAAGCGGGTCGATTTCGCCATCGGGGCCGGCTGGAGGCCCGCCGACACGACCGGCGCAAGCACCCTGCAATGGCTCAGCCGCGACCGTCGCGGGAGCTGGGAGCTCCACCCGATCAAGTTCGAGGAGCCGTCGATGCATCGCATCCGGTTCGGCGACGTGCTGGGCAACGGCAAGACCCAATTGGTCGTCGCCCCCCTGCAAGGTCGCGGCACGAAGGCCCCCAACTGGGGAGAGGGACCGGGCGCGAAGGTACTCGTGTACTCGATCCCCGAGGACCCAAAATCGCCGGACTGGCCCGTCGAGGTCGCCTCCAGCAAATACCACACAATCCACAACCTTCAGCTCATGGACATGTCGAAATACGGCGGCGACCATCAAGGATCGGGGATGTGGATCTACCTCGCGAGCCGAGATGGTGTCTTCAGCCTCGCGAAGCGTCGGGTCGGAGACTGGGTGGCGAGCACCGTCAGCCCTGTGCCTGAGGATGAGGCCGTCTTCAAAGGTGCAAGCGAGATCAAGCTAGGGCTCACCGATCTCGGCTTCTACACCGCCACGATCGAGCCATTCCACGGCAACCAGGTGGTGGCTCATGTGCTGAATGGCAACGGGAAGCCCTCTCTACGCATGGTCCTGGATGATTCGCTCACCTGGGGGCATGCCCTTTGGTGCGCGGACCTGGACGGCGACATGATCGACGAGTTGATCGTCGGACAGCGCGACCCGAATAAGGCGAACGCCGGGACCGACAATCCCGTCGGGCCCGGAATCCGGGTGTACGATCCCGACGACAGCAAGATACCCTCGCCCTTCACCCGGCACATCATCGACGACGGGTCGGTCGCGGTCGAGGATCTCGTGGCTGCCGATTTGAACGACGACGGCAAGCCCGAGATCATCGCGGGCGGGCGGGCCACGCACAACGTGAAGATCTTCTGGAACAAGGGGAAGTGAAGCCCCGATGGGTCGCCGCGCTCACGGCCCTGCATGCGGCCGTCGCAGCGGCGGCCATCTCCCCCGCTTTCTTCTATCTGAACGTGGGGACGGCCCGGCGGGTGTTCGGCGGATCGAACGGCGAGACTGCCCTTCTGGAGGACGTTCGCGCGTACCACGACTACGCCTCGCGAACGATGGCGGGAGAGATCCCCTATCGCGATTTCCTCGTCGAGTACCCCGTGGGGGCCATGCCCGTCTTCTTGCTCCCCCGGTGCGTTGCCCCGACGTTCGCGGCTTATCGGTGGGCCTTCGCGGCCGAGATGATGGTCGTGGATGGGATCCTTGTTGCGCTGATCGCCGGATGCTGGCGAGACCCGGCGGAACGTCGGCGGGCCCTGATCTGGTATTCGCTGTCTCTGGGCTTGCTCGGGGCGTTACCGATCGCGAGGTTTGACCTGATGCCCGCGGCGCTGGCCTTTGGGGCGGCCTTGAGCTGGAGCCGCGGTCGATGCGGATTCGCGGGCGTTCTGGCGGGGGTCGGCGGAATCGTGAAGCTCTTCCCGCTGGCGGCCGTCCTGCCCGGAGGGGTCGATTCCGTGCCCGGACGGCTCCGGGGCTTTGCCTCTCTGATCCTGACGGTTGGGCTCGGTGTGGCAGCGTGGATGATCCTCGGCCAGGCCGGCGTGGCGAGGTCGATGCGATATCACGCGGGGCGAGGGCTCGAGATCGAGTCGGTCTGGGCAAGCTTCTTGATGGTGGCCGCGCATCTGCTGCGCTGGCCGCTGGCTCACGACTTCAATCACTCGTCGGTCGAGCTGATTACGCCCTTGGCGGGAGTTCTGGCCGGGGTTTCGTTGCCGATGCAGGTGATGGGGCTCGCGATCGTGGTCTACCGCTTCCGGAAGGCCCCTCGCCCGGAATTCATCCGCTTCGCCGGGGCGAGCGTGGTGGCGTTTGCGACCCTGGGCAAGGTGCTCTCGCCCCAGTACATGCTCTGGTGCCTGCCCTTCGTGATGGCCCTGCCGGGACGCGCCGGGAGGTATGCGAGGCCCCTCATGCTCGCGTGTTGCGGCCTCAGCTCGCTCGCCTACTTCTGGGCGGGCGTGGGGCTGCTGAGCTTCCACCCCCTGGCGGTCGGGATCCTCCTGGCCCGCAACCTCGGGATGCTGGCGCTACTGGGCGTCTTCCTGTTCATAGAGAACCGAAACGGCAGCGAAGAGGTGGCGTAACGCGGATTCCACATAGCCACCGGAGCAACCGCAGGGGACGAAAGAGCTGGCGTTCCCCCTGCGTCTCCGCGTGAAACCCTTCCTCTACCGCACGCCCGCAGGTTCGAGGGCGGAGCCGTTCATGAGGTGGCCATCCTGGATCTCGAGCACGAGGTCGTCCTCGCGGATGAACCGGCGGTCGTGCGTGACGATCACGAGCGTGGTCTGTCGCTTGGCCTGGAGGTCGCGGAGGATGCGATAGATCTCATCGCCGGTCTTCGAGTCGAGTTCGCCCGTAGGCTCGTCGGCGAGCACGAGCACGGGGTTCTTGACCAGCGCCCGGGCGATCGCCACGCGCTGCTGCTCGCCGCCCGACATCTGGCGGGGGCGGTGGTCCAGCCGGGCGCCGAGCCCCACGTCGGTCAAGAGGCTCTCGGCCTTCGCCCTCTGCTCGGGCGTGACGCCGCTGGGCAGGAACGGGACGAGCACGTTCTCGACGGCGGTCAGGTTGGCGATCAGGTTGAAGGCCTGGAAGATGAAGCCGATCTTGTCGCGGCGATAGGCGTTCTGCTCGACCTCGCTCATCGCGGTCAGGTCGGCGCCGTCGATGGTGATCGTGCCCGAGCTCGGGCGGTCCAGCGCCCCCATCAGGTAGAGCAGGGTGCTCTTGCCCGAACCGCTCGGCCCGACGATGAAGGCGAACCGGCCGCGCGGCACGCTGCAGGTGATCCCCCGGAGGGCCTCGACCCGCGTGTCGCCGCTCTTGAACGACTTCTTCACATCCGACACGTCAATCATCGGTTCACCGCGGGTTGATCTGGGGACTTATCGATTGCCCAGTCGGATCGCGTCCATCGGCACGAGCCGCGACGCCTTCCAGGCGGGGTACAGCCCCCCGAGCATCCCCATCACGATCGAGAGAAGCAGTCCGCCGAGCGCGTTCTTCCAGGTGATCTGCAGCGAGAGCCCGGTCGTGGTGATGAACTGGTTGGCCACCGTCGTGAACACCACGGCCAGCACGAACCCGACGAGCCCCGCGAGCAGGCCCAGGTACGCGCTCTCGGCCGTGACCAGAGTGAGCACGTTGCTCCGCGACCATCCGTTGGTCCGCAGCACGCCGAACTCGGCGAACCGCTCGGTCGTGCTCATGAGCATGGTGTTGATGATCCCTACCACCCCCACGAGCAGGGCCAGGGCCACCGTCGCCAGCAGGAACAGGTCGAGCTGGTTCATGAGGTCGCCGAAATTCGCCAGGATCTCATTCACCCCACGCGCGTCCACGCCTTCGAGCTTCGACTCGATCAACTCCGAGAGCTTCTCGTTCTGCGACGGGTCGCTGGCCTCGACATAGAAGGACGACACCGAGGTCTTGGGCACCTTGACCACGCGCCGGGCGGTGTCGATGTCCATGATAATGATCACGTCCAGAAGCATCGATCCGGTGTTGTACAGGCCCACGATCTCGAACGTCTCCTCGCCGATCTTGAGCGTGTCGCCAACCTTCTTGGGCTCGCCGGTCTTGGCGTCGGCGTAGTCGCGGGCGATCTTGGTCGAGATCACGATCCGGTTCTTGTCGTGATCCTCGGGGAGCAGGAACCGTCCGCCGTCGGAGGTCTTGACCATGGCACGGGGGAAGATCGCGGACTTGAGATTTTGATGGGCGACGATATCCTGCCCCTGGATGATCGGCTGATCGAACAGCGACTTCATCGCCTGGTTCGGGCCCCCCTTGGTCAGACTCCGGACCGTGGAGCCGAAGAAGGATTGGTCCTCGATCGAGGGCGCAACCTTCCAGACCTCGCCCGCCACGGCGGTCACGTCGGGAAGCGCGCGGATCTGGGGTTCCAGGTCGGCGGGCAGGTCGCTGAACACCGGGCTCGGCTGCCCTTCGCGAAGAACGACCACGCCCTGGATGCGGCTCAAGGTGTCGCCCACGAGGCTACGCAGGCCGCCCGAGAGGCTGAACAGGCCGAGCACGCCCAGGATCGGAATCGACAGCCCCACCAGAGCAAGAATGGTTCGCAGGGGGCGGGTCGCCAGATTCCGCCAGGCAAACTTCCACATATGAGGTCCGTCTCGGAGGTGCGGTCGGCGTCAGGGGAGGAGGGACCCACGGGCCAAACCCGCAGGTCCCTTCAGTGTAGGCGGGCCAGCCGAGTGGCCAAGGGCGAGCATGTCGGCCCTCGGCGGATGAGGCCGGGGCCGACGTGCGACTCTCAGGAACTCAAGAGGCGTCGGATTCCGTCTTCGGAGGGGCCTCGGGCGAGGGCGAGCTCGCGCCGGCGTCGGTCGCGGGGGGCGATTCCCCTTCGGGGCTGCCCTCGTCGCCCTGGGTGCGGGCCTCGAACAACTGCTTGAGTTGGCCGAAGGTACGCAACGGAGCGCTTCCGGTGAGGACATCCTTCGATAGAGGAGGCGGCGGCGACGCGGGCTTGGGCTTGGCCTTCGCCGCCTCGCCGGTGGTCGGCTCGGGAGGACGGTTGGGACCGCCGCGACCGGGGCCGCCGGGTCCCCCACGGCCGCCCGGCCCGCCAGGTCGGCCTCCGCGTCCACCCTGAGCACGCTGGGGCTGGAAGCGGGCGAACTTGTCGGGGGCTGGGGCGGGACGATTGGGTTGGCCTTCGCGAGCGGGACGAGGGCCGCGTCCCCCCTGCCCTTCGCCTCCGGCCGGAGCGGGGCCACCTTCGGGACGAGGACGAGGAGGACCGCCGCCGGGGCGACGCTCGCCGCCAGGGCCTTGCCCCTGGGCCTGCCCGGGGGGACGCCCTTCTCCTCCTCCGCGACGAGGACCGCCGCCACCGCCTCCGGGCGGACGCTCACGTTCGGCGCGGGGCCTCTCGGTCCCGGGCTTGACCATGGTGAGCGACACGCGTTTGCGTTCGCCATCGACCCCCATAACCCAGGCGCTGACCACGTCGCCCACGCTCACCACGTCGTGCGGGCTCTTGATGTAGCGATTGGCGAGCTGGCTGATGTGGACGAGGCCGGAGTCCTTCAGGCCGATGTCCACGAACGCGCCGAAGTCAACCACGTTCAGGACCGTGCCCTTGAGCTCCATGCCGGGCGAGAGGTCTTCAAGCTTGAGCACGCCCTTCTTGAAGATGGGCTTGGGCAGATCCTCGCGAGGGTCGCGCTCGGGGCGGGCCAGGGCCTCGAAGATGTCGTGGAGGGTGGGCTCGCCCACGTTCAGCTCGCGGGCCATCTCGGCCAGATCGGCCTCGTTGAGCTTCTCGTGCAGGGCGGGAAGCTGCTCCCGGTTGGTGATCACTTCGGTCGTGAAACCCAGCTTCTCCAGGACCTTGGTGGCGGTCTCGTAGCTCTCGGGGTGGATCCAGGTGCGATCCAGCGGGTTGCCCGCGCCAGGGATCTTCAGGAAGCCGGCCGCCTGCGTGTAGGTGGCGGGCCCCACGCCCTCGATCGCCTTGACCTGTTCGCGGTCGACGAACGGGCCATTGGCGGTGCGGTGCTCGACAAGGCGGCGGGCCGTGAGGGCGTTCAGGCCCGACACGTGGCGGAGTAAGGGGATGCTCGCCGTGTTCAGGTCCACCCCCACGAAGTTCACGCAGCTCTCGATCACCGACTCCAGGCTATCCTTGAGCTGCTTGGGATTCACGTCGTGCTGGTACAGCCCCACGCCGATGTTCTGAGGCTCGATCTTCACGAGCTCCGAGAGGGGATCCTGCAGGCGACGGCCGATGGAGATCGTCCCTCGGGTCGTTGCGTCGAACTCGGGAAACTCCTCGCGTCCTACGGGGCTGGCCGAGTAAACGCTCGCGCCTGCCTCGTTCACGATCACATAAGAGAGCTGGGCCAGGACCGGGTCGGCAGAGTGCGGACGCGGAGGCGGAGGCGGGCCCTTGGGCTTGGGCGGGCGGGGAGGATGGTCGTGCTTCTCGCCCTTCTCCGACTTCTCACCCTTTTCCAACTTCTCGGCCTTGGGAGCCTTGGGAGGCCGCGTGAAGTCGGCTGCGGGGGCCGGGGCTTTCTTGGACACCGACGGTGCTGGTGCGGGCGCGGACTCGCCATTGACGGCCAGTGCCGGCTCGGCCGACGGTGTGTCCGCCGACGGGGCCTCGGTCGAAGCGCTTTCGGTCGGAGCCGCCTCGGCGGCGACGGCCGGAGCCTCAGCCTCGGGGGCCGGGGCTTCCTCCGTGGGGGTCGAGGAGGACGCCTCGGGCCCCTCAACGGCGGGGGGAGCCGGAGCCTCGGGTTCGGGCGGAGGGACGGTGTCGATGGGGGTCTCGGTCGTGGCCTGCTCCTGGGCCGGAGCGGGGGCCGAGTCCTCGGCGGGGGGCCGGGGCTCGGCGGGCACTTCCTCGTCCTCGGGGGCCCCGCCCGAGACCGGCGGAGGCGTCTCGTCCTCGTGCGCCGGATTGCGTTGCACGGGGTTCTCGGGGTTCTCGAGGACTTCCGAGCGATCGGCTTGAGTGCCGGGCTGGATCTCCTCGCTTGCGGCCGAGGCTGGAGGAGAGTCTGCCTGCTTCTCGTTGACGTCTTCGGCCTTCTCCTCGGGCGATCCGCCGGCGACCGAAGCCACGTCGGGCTCGACCTGCGGGGGCGCTTCGGAGTCGGTCGCAACGGACGCGGAGGCGTCGGCCGAGTGTTCTTGCTGCGGAGGAGGCTCGGCAGCAGCGGCCGTCTCGCTCACGGCAGGATCGGCATGCATATGGGGTGCGGGCTCGGGGCTGGGCGTGGGGACCGGCTGGGCGAGGGCGCGGGCGGCGGCCTCGGGGTCGGTGTGAAACAGGGTGCCTTCGGCGATCACCTCGGCCACGAGCTCCTCGGTCTCGCGGCACGCGGTCCCGTTGCCGATCGCCACCACTCCCACCTGATGCTTGCCCACGAGGTCCTTGATCGTCTGCTTCGCCTCGTATCTGCGGTTCTGGGGCTGGTGCGGGTGGATCACGGTTTGCTCGATCATGATCCCGTTGGGGTCCAGGACCGCCACCTTGCACCCGGTGCGGAACCCGGGATCGATCGCCATGACCACCTGCTTGGTGATCGGGGGCTGGAGCAGGAGGCTGCGGAGGTTGCGGGCGAACACGTCCACCGCGTGCCGCTCGGCCATCTCGGTCAGGTCGCGGCGGACCTCGCGCTCAAGGCTGGGCATGAGCAAGCGGTCCAGCGCGTCGATCGCGGCCTTGTGGAAGCTTTCGGCGTGGGGATGCCCTTCGAGCGGGAGCTGCCCGAGGATCGCGCGTTCGAGGTCCTGCCTGGGGACATCCAGCTTGACCTTCAGCGGCCCTTCCTTGTCGCCGCGATTGATCGCCAGCACGCGGTGCGGAGGGATGTGTCCAACGGGCTCGGAGTAGTCGAAGTAGTCGCGGTATTCCAGGCCCTGACCCTCGGGCAGATTTTCGCCCTTGGTGGTCACAACCTTGCCGGCTTTCCACACTGCGCGACGGACCGAATCGCGGACGATGGCCAGTTCGTTGATCGACTCGGCGAGGATATGCCCCACGCCCTCGAGCACGCTCTCCACGGTCTCCAGGCCCTTCTCGGCCGAGACGAATTCGGTGGCAGCGGCGGAGAGGTCGGTCAGGGTCTCGTCGCGGTTCCAGATGCGCAGGGCCAGCGGCTCGAGGCCCTTCTCGCGGGCGTCGGAGGCCTTGGTGCGCTTCTTGGGCTTGTATGGGAGGTAGAGGTCCTCGAGGCGCTTGGGATTGTCGGCGCCCTTGATTGCTTCGCGAAGCTCGTCCGACAGCTTCCCCTGGCTCTCGATGGCCTTGAGGATCGTGTCCTTACGCTCGGCGAGGTCGCGCAAACGCTTGACCCGGAGCTGAATCTCCCGGATCGCTACCTCGTTCAAATTCCCGGTGCGTTCCTTGCGGTATCGCGTGATGAACGGGACCGTGTTGCCCTCGTCCAGCAACTGAACGACGCTTTCGACCTGGACGCGGCGGATTTGCAGGTCCTGCGCAATCCGGCCCAGATCGACTGGGATCGGGGTATCCATGAGCGGATCCATCGGGAGGGAGGTGCTGACGACAACCGGCCGGCGATCGCGACGGTCTCCCGTCCGAAAGCCGGACCAATCGCCCATGACGCAAAGCGCGCGCGGGCGAAACTGCCCGGAATACAGTCCGGTCACTCTAGAGAATGCCCCGGTCTCATGTCAAGCCTCTGAAAGGCCATAGAGAAAAGTTTACCTGCGATTCGCTCCGATCTCGACGGACGCGAGATCGACGAACGCGAGGCCAACCGTCGCGCCGGGCTCATGGCGGGACGATTGGCCTCGCGTGTTTCAGTGCCTGATCTCAAAGAGATCTCAGCGGACGACTCAGCCGCCGGTCGGGCGTTTGAAGAAGAACGGCCAGGGGAAAGGCCCGGGGCCGGGCACCAGAGGATCGAGGTCGTAGACCGGTGAGTAGCACCCGCCCGCGTAGTAGGTGCAGACCGGGCGGAACGGATGGACGATGTTCGTCACGGCGCGGAAGTGGGACTTGCCGCAGGTATGCTTCAGGGTCTCCTGACCTCCCGGGCTGCCGGTAAAGTAAGGGGAGTAGCACGCGGTGCAGCCCGTCTTGTACTTGCGTCCGTAAAGGCCGCTGGTCCCGATCCAGTTCGGGAAGCGTTGCTGCTCGTGGTCGTCGCCCCAGCGGGTCACGAACCACTTGTCGCGGTCGGCGTCGGGCGGGAGATTCGGGGTGATCGGGATATGGCGGCTGATCAGGCCGCTTCGCTGATTCACGTCGCGGACGATCGGCGCTGCTTCCTGAGCGCGGGCCGCGGTCGAAGCCAACACGATCGCCACGATCGCGGGAAGAGTTCGACGGAACATGGGCGTTCCTCCTGCCTGGAAAACCATCGTTCGGGCGCATGAAAGGAGCCCGGCAAAACGAGCCGGGCTCCTCCTGGGGACATCTCATGATGCGACTGACTTCAAATCGGCGTTCAGGATCAGGGGACCTGATCGGAGAACGGGGGGAAGGCGAAGAAGTCGCGGGGCGAGCGGGTCGTGACCACGTACGGCACATAGCCGGGCGTGATCGGGACGGGGCCACCTGGTCCCACGAAGTACTCGATCTGTCCCTTGTGGGTGATCTTGTTCACCAGGCCCATCGGGGCGCCCAGGATGTGGTGGGCCTTGCCCTTCAGGCCGGCGAGCTTGCCGCAGAGGCCGCAGCCCTTGCCGCCGCAACCGCCGCAGAGCTTCCCACAGAGGCCGCAGCCCTTGCCGCCGCACCCTCCGCAGAGCTTCCCGCCGTGGCCAAGGCCTAGGCCGTGGCCGTGGCCGTCGCTCAGCAGGCCGGTCCCGCCGCATCCGCCGCAGCCGTTGCCCCGGCAATTGCCGCAGAACTTGCCGAGCAGGGACTTGAGCTTGCCGGTTCCCCCGCAGAGGCCGCAGCCACCGCCGGTGCCGAGCTTGCCGACTCCGCCGCAGCCGCCGCACGGGGCGTAACCCTGCTGCGAGGCCATGGCCGGCGCGATCGGCGCCGACTGGCTCGAGGCATAGCCGGTATTGCACCCGGGCCCCACGCAGGACACGCCCGAGCCGCCGTGCATGCCGTGGCCCGTGTTCAGGGTCTGAACATATTCGGTGCCCGATCCCTGGCCGCCCTTGTGGCCGAACAAGCCGCCAAGCCCGCCATGGAAGAGGCTCGAGCCGTCACCGTGGCCGTGGCCGACGGCCATGCCCTCGGAGCCGCAACCGGTGCAGCCGTCTCCGCCGCAACCGCCGCAGGTCTTGCCATGGAACAGGCCCGCCCCGCCGCACTTGCCGCACAACCTATGGGCCGCGTTGGCCACATGGCCCGCCGCCCCGTGAACCGAATCGGCCACATGGGCCGCCATCCCGTGCACCGAGCCCGCCACATGGCCGATCGCCCCATGGACCGTGCCCGCGTAATCCTTCGCATACTCGCCGTAGGGGATCGGCGGGGCCATCATGACACCCCCGGTCCGGTAATCCATCGCCAAGGTCTCGCGGGGGATCGTGTGGTGGAAGATATCCCCCGCACGAGCTCCCGCCGAGAAACAAACGCTGGTCAACGTGATCGCGGCGATCGCAATCGCCAGACTTCTTTCCTTGCCGGATCGCATGGTCACTCCCTTTTCACGACGAGTGGGCTCCCTCCTGGAGTGTCCTGGTCCCCGCATGCGACCGCCGGCCGCGCCTTCCTATGCGCACCCGACGCCCTTCCTTGGATCGCTTTGAATGCGGCCCCGGACGGGACTTGATCCTTCCCAGGATCGGTATCTCGCCCGCTTACCGCACTTTCGCTGCCTTCTCATCGGCGTGAGGCGCGGTCCGGCTAGAGGGAAAAGGGGGAACGGCCACGCGAACGGGGCCCCGACCTCTCTTGCGAGGGGTCGGGGCCCCGGAATCGGCCCGTCGTGAGCTGGCGTGAAATCAGCTTACTTGCCGTAGACCATCGACGCCGGCAGGTTCGACGGGGCGGAGTTCGAGGCTCCGTAGGTGGTCATGGCATGAGTCTCGCGGGCGCGTGCCTGGGACTCGGCGCGGGCGCGTCCGAAGTCGGGCAGGCCGATGATCCGCGAGAAGATCCGCGGGCGACGGTGCGGGGCGCCCAGCATCCCGGCGGGGATCTCGTTCGGCTTGGCATAGGGGATGGGCCCGGCGGCGGGCATCCCCTGCTGCTGGCCGGCGAGGCTCGCCTCAAGCGTACCGGCCGCGGGCGGCACGGAGTAGTTGGTGCGGACCACACCGATGGGCGTGGGCTCGGACGAGGCCACCATCGGGCCTCCGACCGTCGCCAGGCCGGGCGCATTGCCCGCCGACGCATACACGGGGGCGGGCGAGCCGTCGCCAACCGAGGCGTAGCCCGGAGCCGAGGGCGCGATCATGGCGGGGCCGGCGGTCTCGCACGCGGTGCACGGCCCGGCCATCATCGCCGAGGGGGTGCCCGAGATCATCATCGGGGCCGGGGCGCCCGACTCGGCGATCATCCTGGCCTGGCAGTCCGCGCAGATGTAGCCGGACTTCTTGTGCTTGTGCTTCACGACCTTCACGCGGGGCTGGCCCGCGTTCGTCGTGTCCACCCCGTTGAGACCGGCGGTCGCCGAGCTGGACGATAGACCTACCAATCCGGCCACGGCGAGCGAGAGCGATCGGAAGTTTCGCACGGGAATTCCTTTCCACTGAGCGATCGGAGGCGTCCTGATTCATCAGCCACAAACGCGCGAATCCTCCGCGCATCCGGTCTGATCCCTTCCCTAGCATCGGAACGAACGACCCGCGCGCTTGCGAAAATCCTCCCGATCGTCAGGATCCGATCTGGCATGGGGAGAGAATTTGGCCATTCAAGCGGGTAAACTCGCCGCTAGACATCCCCCTCGTTGCCTTCTCCTTCCGGACCGCGTCTCCATGCGCATTTATTTCGCGGGCCCTCTCTTCACTCAGGCCGAAAGGGCCTGGAATCGGCGGATCGCCGACCGTCTGACCGTGGCCGGGCACGATGTCTTCCTCCCGCAGGCGGAAATCGGCGAGATTGCCTCGCTCGACGCCTCCTCCATCTTCGAGCTCGACGTGAACGGCGTGAAGTCAGCCCAGGCGGTCGTGGCGGTGCTCGACGGCGCGGACCCCGACAGCGGCACGAGCTTCGAGTGCGGCCTGGCCTTCGCGCTGGGGATCCCGATCGTGATCGTCCGAACCGACTTCCGAGCGGGAGGCGACGCCCTGCCCGGCCAAAAACTCGGCACGATCAACCTCATGCTCTCCCAGGCCGCCGAAGCCGTCATCAACCTGCCGGACCCGTCGGCGACCGAGGACGCCGTCACCTCCGCCCTGATCGCGAGCCTCCAGGGGTTAGTCCGCTCACGTGACCGGGAGCCCCTCGATGCGGGGCGGGCGCCCACGCCTCGCTAAGATTTCCAACGCTCGGGCGTTGGAGAGTCGGAGCCAGCAGACCTAAGTCGGTCCGCTCGGAAAAAGCTCTCCCCAACCTCAAGCGTACGGAGCAGGCGGATGGACGACCTCAGCAGGCGAAAGGCGATCGGACTTGGCGTGGCGGCGGGCTCGGCGCTCCTGAGCCCTCTCGATCGAGCGTCGGCCGAGGACGAGCCGAAGGTGATCGTGGCCCGCGACAACCCGGTCCTCATCAAGTTCAAGGACGTCCTCCTCGAACGAGCCCACATCGGCGACCGCACGATCAACGTGAGCATTGGCCAGGGCGACGTGCCGCTGAAGCTCGTTAATCTCCCGCTGGCCGAGGACATCAACCTCCGCATGTCCTTCGAGGTCCCCAGCATCGCCAACAATTTGCCTTTCGAGTGGAAACGCCTGCTCGAGCTCGAAGGCAAGCGGGTGTCGATGCAAGTGCTCGCCAAGGCGGGAGAGCTGTCCGTCAATTCGATCGCGTGGAGGAACGACTGACCCTCGGCCCGGGCAGGGTCGGCCGATCGCCCGCCCGCGCCCGGTTCGAGGCCTGACGCGGTGCGGCGTACGGCCGGTGGCGGCCCCGCCATTCGGGAGGGCTATTCCGCACCCTTCTGGGGGATGGGGTCAGCTCACCTCGTCACCCGCGTAGGCGTCGTCCTGGGGTTCAAACCCCAGGCGTTCGGCGGCTTCCAGGAGGTCCCAGCGGGTCCCGCTGTTGTTCGACATGCCGTTGACCAGCGCGAATTCGCCGGGCTCCAGCTCCGACTCGACCGCCGCGTCGAACAGGCGGACCATGTCGTCGTTGGAGAGCCAGATCGAGCGGGACCAGTCATCGGGCAGGGATCGCGGGAGGTTGGCGCCCTCCTGCACCCAGCCCAGGCGCAGGGCAATCACCGTGACCTCGAACGCCTGCGCGAAGCTCTTTCCCAAGCGCTCGCCGAAGAGCTTGCAAGCGCCATAGGAGTTGCCCGGACGCGGGGGAAGGTCCACGGTGATGGGCATGTCGCCCATCTCGCGGTATCCGCCCATCGCGTGGTTGGACGAGGCAAAGACCACTCGCTCTACGCCGGCCAGGGCGGCGGCATGGAACACGTTGCAGAGGGCGTCGAGGTTGGGCCGGATGAGCGACTCCCACGAGGCGTGCTCGCTGGGGTTGGCCGCGAGGTGGATCACGGTGTCCACACCCTCGAACAGCTCGACCCAGGAGGGGTCCCACTCGGCGAGGTCGGCGTGGAGGATCTCGGTGTCGCCACCGGTGTTCTCGTCGATCAGGACGAGGTCGTAGGCGTCACCCCAGGCCTCGCGGAGCTTGCGACCGATGTTGCCGTTGGCCCCGGTGATCAGAACCGATCGGACCTGGTCCTCGACCTCGTCCTCGTCCTCGTCCTCGATCTCCGACTCGGCGTCGATGTCCTCGTCGGGCTCGTGGATGGGCAGGTTGGGCCAGGGGGACGGGTCGCGAAACTCGGGGCGATCGGGATCTTCATCTTCAATTCGGCTCATCGGATCGCACCTTACCGCGAGAGGTTCTGTTGCACGGACGGAGGCCAGAAAAGCGGACTTATCGGGTCACGCACATGACGCGAGCCGACTGGATCTGCCGGGCCAGGGGTTCCCACCACACGCCATCGACGCTGGTGTTCCACATCTCGCCGGAGCTCAGGGCGATCGCCGCGTTCTGAGGGTCGTCCGGCAAGTAACGGATGTCGGCGATGGAGTCGGACTCCAGGGTCTCGGGGAACCCCCGGGTCACGTGCTTCCACGTCTTGCCGGCATCCTTCGATTCATAGAGCGCAAAGCGAAGGCCGCGACGGTCGGCCACCGGCCCGTCGCCCGCGCCCG
>JANOBY010000106.1:0-6276 GCA_031411935.1 Planctomycetales bacterium
AGGAGCCGCAACCAATCGGGCCACCCCTCACTCCTGGCCACCGTGATCGCGTAAACACGCGGATTCTCGTTGACGAGTTCGCTGTCGAGTGATTCGGCCAGGAGATAACGCGCGAGGTCGGGAGGAACACGGCTCAGGGCGAGATCCCATTTCTGCCGAGGCGTGACAATCGGATCGGAAGCTAGACGGGACGCTGCATCGAGACGCCGTTCCTCGCTTCTAGTGGGGTCATTCAGTACATAAATGGCCGTCAAGACCGTCCGAAGTGACCATACCCCGGCCCCGAACCAGAAGATCAAGGCGACAAGGACGGCTATGCCCGTCAAGCTCAGGTACAAGAGCCCGCCGTACTTCTCCGTCTGGGACTTTCTCGGCTGGTCGGGAGAGACGATCGGGAGTTCAGGAAACCCGGGCATGCCAGTCATCCTCTGCGGTCGGAATGTTCGAGACATTCATTATCAGGTCAACGATGGCATTGGGTAAGGGGCACGCGACTTCTGGCCTCAGAGGGTATCGAAATCGGGTCGGTGTCTCGTCAGCCCGGCTCTGCGCGCGGTATGCTATTTTTTATGAAATTGAAACGGTTGCCAGAGGATTTTCTCGTTGAAGAGTTGCCCGTCGTCTCACCGGGCCGTGAGGGGCGATTCGTTTTTTATCGACTCTGGAAACGGAGCCTCGGGACGATCGAGGCCATCGAGGCGATCCGCCGTCGATGGAATCTCTCGGCGAACCAGATCAGTTATGGCGGGATGAAAGACCGCCACGCTGAGACCGTCCAGTATCTGACCATCCTGGACGGACCGGAGCGCTCGCTTCAGGAAACCCATTTCGAGATCGAACCGCTCGGGCGTTTGACTCACCCGTACTCCCCGCGCGGCTTCCGGGGTAACCGATTCTCGCTCGTCCTCCGCGATCTATCCCGAGAGGCCGCGCATCTGGTCGCCCAGACCTGCGCCGATCTGCAGCGCGACGGGTTGCCCAATTACTTCGACGACCAGCGATTCGGTTCCGTGGGATTCGAGGGCGGGTTCATCGCCGAGGCCTGGCTCAAAGCCAATCACGAGGAGGCCCTGAGGCTGGCGATCGCGTCCAACACGACGTCGGATCGTCCCGATGTCCAGGAGGAGAAAGCCATCCTCAGGGAAACCTGGGGGAACTGGACGGAGGCGAAGTCGCGTCTGCCTCGATCGCACGCCCGCAGCCTAGTGACGTACCTGGTGGATCATCCGACCGACTTCCGCGGCGCGTTCGCCCGGATCCGCCGCGACCTGCGTTCGATCTATTTTTCCGCCTACCAGAGCCATCTCTGGAACCTCATGCTGTCGTCGTGGATCCGACAGAATACCGAGCCCCGTCAGCGGTCGGAGTTCGAGTTTAAGGTCGAGAAACTCCCGATTCATCACGGGCTGGACGAGGAACAGGCCATGCGATTCCACTCGCTCCGGCTTCCTCTGCCCGCGTCGCGGACCATGCTCGCACCCGACGGCCCCTTGAGAAAATTGGCCCTTGAAGTTCTGGAGCCGCTCGGCCTGGTCTGGGAGGAACTTCGTGTGAAGCACCTGAAGGACGTGTTCTTTTCGAAGGGGGACCGAGCGGGGGTGTTCGACCCCATCGACCTGAAACACGAGATCGCGCGCGATGACCTCTATCCCGGGCGGTCCCTGGTGTTTCTCTCGTTCGAGTTGCCGAAGGGAGCATACGCGACGTTGCTCGTGAAGCGATGTACCTCGATTGCCTCGACACTCAGGACGCAGGCCGGGCCGGGATCCCCAGGATGATCAAGATCCTTTACGAGGACAATCATCTCCTGGCAATCGACAAGCCCGCTGGGCTCCTCTCTCAGGGGGACGCGACAGGGGATGCATCGGCCGTCGACCTGGCTCGCGACGACTTGCGGGTCCGCTACCAGAAGCCGGGAAACGTGTTTGTGGGGCTGCTCCATCGCCTGGATCGGCCGGTGTCGGGCGTACTCATGCTGGCGAAGACGAGCAAGGCGGCAAGTCGGCTCTCGCGACAGTTCCACGGCCGGGAAGTCGAGAAGACTTACCTGGCGATAGTTGAGGGGATCGTTCAGGAGGACGAGGGGCGCTGGATGGATCGGCTTGTCAAGGACAACGAACACAACACGTCTCGCGTGGTCGATGAACGGGAGACCGGTCGCGAATGCGGAGTCGACTTCCAGGTCCTGGGTCGTGAGCGAAGGACGACCTTGGTTCAACTCCTCCCGATCACTGGACGAGGCCACCAGTTGCGAGTTCAGCTCTCATCTCGAGGTCTACCGATCGTGGGAGACCGAAGGTATGGGTCTTCATCGACCCTCAAAGCCTGCGATGGCGGCCACCGTATCGCGCTTCATGCCTCCCGACTGACCTTCAACCACCCGACTCGTGAGGAACGGATGACGGTGGAGTCGCCGTTGCCGGCAGATTGGCCAGGGCGCGGACGCCCAAACTGACCGCCACATTCAGGTCCGCCATCACAGCCGCGGCCGTGCGGGTCCAGGTCGAGGGGGTCGTCGGACCGGGAGCCTCGATTGGCGTGACCAGGCCAACACGTTGCGTTTCAAGCACGGCGCTCGGCTCGATCTCGGGGGGCTTCTTACTATTCTGAGTCGTAGAGCTGGTTCCCTCGGAAGTCTTCTTGGAATCGAGGAAGAGTTTCGTTGCGGCCCACAACGCGCTTTCGTTGGCACCCAGATCTTCGACTTTTCGTTCGGCCAGGGCGCGGTCCGTCTTCTTCGTGAGAACAAGGTGGAGATACGCGAGAGAGGCTGGGCGGGCTCCATCGGCGTCGAAAACGAAGACAGGACGAACCTCATCCTTGGAGACGGCGTCTTCAAATTGCTTTAAGCGATCAGCATCCACGGTGAGCTTGGAAGTAGGGATCGAGAGATACTGGAGGCCGTGGTGATTAATCTCGGCGATTTCTTCTGGCAGGACTTCGGTGGGCTCGCGTAGGTCGACCACCGTGCGGTAACCGAGATTGACCAGCCAAGTCCATCCCATATCGTTTGGCAGACTTCCCGCGGAGAGCCTGGGCTCGATCACCTTGAAACGACGGATTCCGGGCGCTAGCCCCGAAGCCGTCGCGGACGGCTTGGGCTGGGCCAGGGTCGGAACTTCCGCCGCGGGCCGATCGCCAGCAGAAGGAGGGGTTGGCGGCGAGGTTTCGGGAGGCGCGTCGTAGGGGGGGATGCTCAAAGCCGGGAGGTCGGCCAACGGATCTCGGATTGACGATGGCTTGGAAACCTCGCGGCGGGCCTCCATGGCCTCGCCGCGGGTGTTCTGCTGCTGGGCCTGGGACACGCTCTTGCCGGAACCCAGGTTCGAGCTGGTCGCGGGAGTCGCGCCCGTGCCCGTCGGATTCGGAAGGATGTTCGGCTCGGATTCCAGAGGCGGCGTCGTCAAGACCGGCCCTGGAACGATCACCTCGGTCCCTGCTGCCTCCATGGTGCTCATGCCCAGCGATGGGTCGCACGAATCGACGGCCATTGGCGTTGCCCGGCGATGGAACAGCTTCTGGGAGAGGTTGCAGTTGGCCAGACGGCTAGCGAATCCCGTGCGGGTCGTCCCGCAGCCGTTGCCGAACGAGGAGCAACCTTCCAGGCAAAGAGCCATCCAACCAATCGCCAACAGACCGATTCGCGTCCATTTCCGACCGGGTCGGTCCGCCCGGATCGGTCGTTCGATTGTCATGTCTAGTCCCTCCGAAAGTAGGAGCAACAGAGGGCGGATTCCGAAGAACCGCATCACGAGCCCAGGCTTCGGTTTGCCCCTCTTGATCCATAACAAGAGAGGCAAAACCTGTCCCTGAACATGGTGAGCTGCCGGCATTGGTCGTGGGGAATGAACCAGGCCGAAACAGCCTTCTTCCCGAGTCGAGGAAGCGTCGAGGACGGTCCTCATCCCGATCCGAGGGGTTTCATAGAATCGCAGAGCTGTTGTCTCAAAGGATGGCATCACATCCCCAGGCGCGTGACGGAGTGCCTACGCAATGCGGATCTCCTCTTAGGATTGAGTAACCCGATCTCCTTGTAGCGGATGATGGCAAAATCAAATCATCAACCGCAAGAAAGACCAGGCCCTCTTCCAACCGGAATGGTCCGCGAAAACCGTCGCTGAAACGTAGCCGACGATCGGCCGATTGCCAAAATTTCGCGATCAATTCTAGAATAGAGTTTGCTGGATAATCGCTCTGTATAATCTGGGCAACTTCAACCCGCGTCTCAAGGGTCCTGAATCGCGAATGGACCATCCGAAGCCCGACTTTGGCGGTCGAAGCCGATGGCGCTGGGCGACCCTCCCCCTGCTCTCGCTCGCGTGCCTCGTTCTTTTGGGATGGAGGCTCCCGGAAGAGCCGATTTTTGTTGATGAGGCCGCCTTCATCTCACAATCTTACTTCTGGGATCTCCTCATCTCGGGAAGAGTAAACGATCCCCTTTGGCTGGAGTATCCGGCCTATGACCTGCCCCCTCTACCCAAGTATCTCGTCGGGGCGGCGCTCCAGACCCGAGGCATCGCCCGCGTGAATCGTCAGTGGGCCATCGCCTGGTATTCGAACCTGCATGAGCAGCGCTTTCTCAGCCGGAGGATCCTGCTCACGGCGCGGCTTCCGTCGTTGATCCTGGGCGTTGTTGGCTGTGTCGGGGCCTTCCTGCTGTGCCGGACGGCAGGAAGCGATCGACTAGGGGGGATAGCTGCCTTACTCATCGCTTTGAACCCGCTGTACAGCCTCCACGCGATGAGGGCCATGGCCGACGTACCAGCCGAGGCCTTAGTCCTACTGACCTGCGCTCTCGGTCTGGTAGCGTGGACGCGCCTCCTTGACAGGCCTATGCCTTACCAGCAAACGATCGGATACGGAGTCGGGGTGGGAATTCTCGGGGGACTCGCCGTTCTGGCCAAACTCAATGGAGGGCTGGGATTGATGATTCTGGCCGCATGGACGGTACTCGGGCTGGGGGTCTCGAAGTTTGAGAGGCGAATTGTCGTGGGCTTTGCTCTGTATCTTTCGACGGCTGGCCTGGCCGCGCTGATGACGTTCGTTCTGATTAACCCCTTCGTATGGTCTCGCCCCGAAACGATGGGTTCAATCCCTCTAGCCAATCCGGTGAAGAACCGGGAGTCGCCGGTGAGTCGCCTGGAGAAGATCGTCACTCATCGATTCGAGGTGCCTGCAGGACAGCAGAAATTGTTCCCGCATAACGCCCTCATCACTCCCGCGCAAAAACTTGCCGCTCTCGGAGTCCAGGGTTTCGGACGATTCGGCCCGTTCGGTCCACGGCACTCGGATTCAACTCGCCGTTATGACTGGCCGCAGGACTGGGGGGCGTTGATCTGGATCTCCGTCGTGGTGTCCGGTGCCCTGATTCTCCTCAAGCGGGGACGTCAGCAGGCCTTGCGGAGTCAGCCTCCTACGGCCTGGGCGTTGGTGGCGATGGCGTTCATTTCGGCCGGAACGGTTGGATGGTTTCTCCCACTTGCGTGGGACCGCTTCTTTCTGCCCATCCAGTCCTCCATGGCGATCCTGGGCGCGGCCTGCCTGGATTCCGGAATTCGCGTGGTCGCGAATCTGAGGGTGCCACGATGATTCACACCCGTGCCACCGTAGTCGTGTTTGTGATCCTCCTTGGAAGCTACGCGTTTTTCTGGCATTCTCGCGACTGGAATGTGTCCAGCCGCCTCATGCTGACCTACGCCCTCTGTGATCGGGGGACGGTTTGTATCAACGGTCTGGAGGATCACACACGTGATCGCGCGCGAGTCGGGGATCGTTTTTACACCGACAAGCTTCCGGGTTATTCACTGCTCGCCATTCCCGCCTATCTGACAACCCGCCATTTATTGCGCATGCCGCCGCATCCGATCAACATGAAGGGACAGGGATTTACGCATTGGTGGGCGGATTACTGGGTCACGCTCGGAACCTCGGGTTTGCTGACCGCACTGTGCGGCACCATGGTCACCAGATTGGGCCTGAGGATGGGGTGTTCGCCCCGGTGTTCTGCGTTTCTTGGACTTTCTTACGGACTGGCCACCCCGGCGTTCGTCTATGCGACCCTGAGCTATGGGCATCAGGCGACCGCGTTCCTCCTGCTACTGAGCTATCTACTCATCGACGATATGCCGAAAACCACAAGGACGTTCTGCAGGTCGTTCGCGATCGGGCTAGCGATCGCGTTTGCTCCTGTGGTCGAACTCCAGGTAGCACCGGCCGCGTTCGTTCTCTTTCTCTTCTGGCTTTGTCAGTGCCTTTGTCTGGAACGGCCCGGGGCGG
>JANOBY010000107.1:0-2539 GCA_031411935.1 Planctomycetales bacterium
CCCTCCCTTCCCGAGATTCGAAACCCCTCCTGGGCGCAAGGCGCGATCGACCGCCACGTGCTCGCGAAGCTCGAGGCCAAGGGGCTGAGCCCCGCGAAGGATGCCGACGGGGTCGCGCTCATCCGTCGCGTGACGTTCGACCTCAGCGGCCTGCCGCCGACGACCGAAACCATCGACAGCTTCCTGGCCGACACCTCGCCCTCCGCGTACGAATCGCTCGTCGATCGGCTCCTGAACTCGCCCGCCTATGGAGAGCGATGGGGGCGACACTGGCTGGACGTGGCCCGCTACGGCGAGTCCACCGGATCGTCGCGTAACGTGCCCTTCCCCCACGCCTGGCGCTACCGCGACTACGTGATCGACGCCTTCCAGAATGACAAGCCGTACGACCAGTTCATCCGAGAGCAAGTGGCCGGCGACCTGCTTCCCGCCGACTCGCCCGAGAAGCGTGACGAGCAGTCCATCGCCACGGGCTTCCTGGCCCTGGGCGTGAAGGACGTGAACCAGCGGTTCAAGGTCCGCTTCGTGATGGACAACGTGGACGAGCAGATCGACACGGTGAGCCGATCGGTCCTGGGCCTCACGGCCAGCTGCGCCCGGTGCCACGACCACAAGTTCGACCCGATCCCGCAGAAGGACTATTACGCACTGGCGGGCATCTTCCGCAGCACCGACCTGTGCGCCGGGGTCCGCAACAAGATGGGCGGCGGCGGCCTCGATTATTACGACACCTCGATGCTGCTGATCCTGGGCGGCGAGGCGAAGGAAGACCCCGACGCGGCCGCGAAGATCGAGAAGGCCACAGCCGCTTATGAGGCCGCGAAGAAGGATTTCGAGGCCATCCGCGGCACGCCCGATGGCCTGGCGCTCGGCCCCAACGGACGCCCCAGGCAGCAGCCCTTCCGCCAGAAGATGATCAGGGCCCAGGCCGAGCTCATGGCCCTGACCGACCCCGCCACCCGCGGAAAAGTCGGCCTGGGGGTGCGCGACGCGAAGGCCGTGGCCGACACCGAGATCCGCATCCGGGGCGAGGCCGAGCGGCTCGGGCCCGTCGTCCCGCGAGGGTTCCTGGGCGTGGTCCCCGTGGCCGACGCGCCGCCCATCCCGAAGGACCAGAGCGGCCGGCTCGAGCTGGCCCGGTGGCTCACGAGCCCGCAGAATCCGCTCACCCCGCGGGTGCTGGCCAACCGCGTGTGGAAGCATCTGTTTGGCGCCGGGATCGTGCAGACGGTGGACAACTTCGGCACGACCGGCGACACGCCGTCGCACCCCGAGTTGCTCGACCACCTGGCCTCGCAGTTCGTCCGCGACGGCTGGTCCGTGAAGAGGCTCGTGCGATCCGTGGTCCTGAGCCGGGCGTATCGCCTGGGCGCCGAGGAGACGCCAGCGGGCCTCGCCCTGGACCCGTCGAACCGCCTCGTCTGGCGGCATAGCCCGCGACGGCTCACCGCCGAGGAGATCCGCGACGCCACCCTTCTGGCCGCGGGCACGCTCGACACCCGGCGGCCCGAGTCCTCGCCGGCGAAGGAACTGAAGGTGATCGAGATCCGCAACAACGGCCCCGAGGCCGCGAAGTTCGGCACGATCGCCCGCGCCAGCAGGCACCGCAGCGTGTACCTGCCCCTTCTGCGAGGGCTCACGCCCACCTCGCTCGAGGTCTTCGACTTCGCCGAGCAGGGCATGGTCACCGGCAGCCGCGACGCGACCACGGTGGCCACGCAGGTGCTGTACCTCCTGAACGACCCGCTCGTGAAGAACCAGTCGCTGGCCCTGGCCGAACGGCTCGTGCAGAAGAGCGACCTGGACGACGCCGGTCGCGTGAACCTGGCCTATCGCCTGACCCTGGGCCGGTCGCCCTCGCCGCAGGAGGTCGTGCGGGCCCGCCTCTTCGTGGACGAATACGAGTTGGCCGTGGGCTCGGTCGAGCCCGCTCCCGAGGTGGCTGAGACCGAACCGACCTCGAAGGAAGACGCCTTGGCGGTCGCCGACACGGGAGCCACCGGAACCGGAAACGGGGCCGCAAGGCCCCCTGCTCCGCCGGTCAATCCCGACGAGATCGTGGCCGCCGAGGTGATCGTCAAGGAGCGGGTCGCCCAGCCCTCCTCGCCCCGAGCCGCGGCCTGGTCCAGCTTCTGCCAGGCCCTCCTGGGAAGCGCCGAGTTTCGCTACGTGAAATAGGCGGTCCGGGCTGTCACGACCGGCCCGGGTCGTCGGGTCTCCCTCTCCTCCACGACGGGAGAGGGGGACCCATTTTCCCCCTTCGTGCCCGATCTCGACCCGGGATCGTCTGAACGAGTCAAACCATATTTCGCCCTCTTCTCGATCAAGGATCTTTATCATGTCAGAACAAGCCCCCCACGGGCCCCGCCCCGCCGGCCTCTCGCGTCGCGAGGCGTTGAAGGCCGCGGGCACCGGCTTTGGTTATCTCGCCCTGGCCGGGATGCTCGGGCAGAACGTGTCGCGGGCTGCGGCCTCCGATCCGAAGCTCGGCCCGCTGGCGTTGAAGCCCCCGCACTTCCCGGCGAAGGCCAAGCGGATC
>JANOBY010000108.1:0-3424 GCA_031411935.1 Planctomycetales bacterium
CCGGCCGAGGGCGGGGCTTTCGGGCCTTCGGACGCGGGCGAGTCGGTGCTTCGGCGGCCTCGGCGGCCACTGCCTCAAGGATCGGCTCTGCCGAGGGTGTTGGGGCGGGCTGGGCGGGCCGAGGTCTGGCGGGGGGGGCTCCCGGTTGGCCGGCGTGGGCGGGCACCGGTTCCAGCCACTGGATCTCCTCGAGGTCTTCCTGCGCGGGGGCGTCGGCAAGCGCAATCGGGCGTTCGTCCGCCTCGACCGGTCTCCGCTTCGCTCGCGGCTTGACGGTCGCGGGGGCGGGGGGGATGGGAAGCGGGCTTCGCGGCAGGACGAAGACCCCGTCTCCGCAATGAGGGCAGCGCAGGGCCTGATAGCCCTCGGTCCGCTCGCCGCGGATCACATGCCCCTGGGCGCAGGATACCTGATAGTACTGGGGCCGGGGGGGCTCGGTGGCGCCCTTCCCCGCGATCAACTTCCTCGCATTGTTCAGGAAACCCAATGTTCCCACCCTTCTCGGGGTTGCGTCTCAACGTCGCGTCCCCGCCATGATCTTGTCACGATTATCGAACAAGCGGCGATGGGGGTCAACCGCTCGCGAGAGGAGGCTGTGCTCGGGGCTCCGACCGGGCTCAAACGCTTTGCGCCCGGGACGTGGACTTTCCGAAAGGCGGGACAGATCGCCCCGGGTTGACGCCTACTCCTGATGAAGAACCTTAGGAGCCTCCCACCAGGATTCCAAGTGTGGTGGACGTTCTGATGTCTGAGCATAAACTCGGATCATGAAAAGACTCATCATTCAAACGAACGGCCAGTGCCCCGCACCGCAGCTCCGATCGGGAGCAGGCGTGGACCGCTCGGAATTGCGAGTAGCTTCACCAGAATCTGGGTCGCGTTCGGCTCGATATGAGTCTCTGGATGTCTGGAGAGCTCTGGTCTGTCTGTTCGTGGTCACGGAACACGCGGCGGTGGCCTTGTGGCACGGGTCGAACGCGTCCCCCGGGTCCTGGGACTGGAGCCTGGAGAGCCTGATCCTCCTTCCTTTCCTGTTCAACGTGGGGACTCCGCTGTTCTTCGTGATGAGCGGTTACTGCATCGCGGCGAGCCTGGTGAGTCATCGGAAGCGTGGCGGGCACCCTCTGGCTTTTCTCGGTCGCCGGCTCTGGCGGGTCTTTCCGCCTTACTGGTTTGCCCTGCTCGGATTTCTCTTGCTCATGGCGGGCCTGGACCTGGCGGGGCTCGAGCGCCTGCACAAAAGTCCCTATGGCCTGGAGCTAGGAACGGCTGCGGAGCTCGACCTGTCGCAGTGGCTCGGGAATCTTACGTTGACCGAGACCTGGAGGCCGCACCTGGCGGGCGGACAGGTCAACGTGATTACTCGTGTCGCGTGGTCTCTCTGTTACCAGGAGCAGTTTTACTTCGTCTGCTTCCTGGCCTTGCTCTTCACAAGAACGTCCCTGGTTCGTTTCCTGGCCTTGGCCTCCGTGGCGATCGTTGGGTACTACGTTGTCGCGATGGATTTCGGGTGGGCGAGTCACCTGACGGGGACCTTTCCGACCCTCTGGCATGAATTTGCGATCGGGCTTGCGGTCTTCTGGCGGTTAAATCTGGCGCCGCGGGAGGCTACGAAGTTCGTCGTGGATGCGGGCCTGGTCGCCCTTCTGCTCCTGGGCATTCAGCTGGGACAGGCCAGCGTGATCGCCGCCTCGTGCTTCGGCCTGGCCTTGATTGGATTCCACCGATACGATCTGGCCTGGTCTGCCCAATGCTGGCTCACGCCGTTGCGGTCGCTGGGCCGATGTTCGTATGGGATCTATCTGACACACCTCCCGTTCGTGGTCATCACCGCGGCGGTACTCGCCGAGGTCGGCGTGACGGGATTCTGGGGGCGGGCCCTCTTGACCGTACCCGCTTCGGTTGGGGTCGCGTTGGCTCTCGGGATGCTGTTTTCCCGCCATATCGAGTCGCGGTTTGCCGGAACACTGCGCTTCACTCGTAGTGCGGTGACTCAAAATAGCACAGACCAGGAAGCCAGTGGACAGGTCCGAGAGGTTGCGCCGTTGGCCATCGCGAAGCGGGGTGACCCTGTCCACTCGCAGCTCCAGCTCGGCGTGGCCTGACTGACCTGGGCAAGGGATCGAGGTCGCCACACCCACCGTCCTTCTCGTGACGAGGCCAGGCTCTCCCAGGAAATGCGCGAGTTTCCGGCGTGGTGCGAAGTCTTTTGACTCGGCCACAACCGTCCGGATACACTCAGGAGCGATCGCGAGTCTGAGCTCGGCAGACTGAGCTTGCTCGTCCGTCGCCTTTGCGAGGCCAACCCATGTTCCAAGTCCAATCGCAGCGTCCCGTCCGGTTTTGCGACGGGCTGACTCGTCGCGATTTCTTGCACGTCGGATCGCTCGCCACGCTTGGCCTCACGATACCGCGATATCAGGCCCTCCAGGCCCAGGCAGAGGGTCCCAAGGGCGACGTGAACTGCATCATGCTGTTCCTTGTCGGGGGCCCCTCGCAACTCGATACCTGGGACATGAAGCCGTCGGCACCGGCCGAGATTCGCGGCCCGTTTCGATCGATCGAGACCAAAGTGCCCGGCGTTCAGATTTCCGAGATCTTCCCGCGACTTGCTCTGATCATGGATAAGGTGGCGCTGGTTCGGACGTGCAATCACCAGGCGACGGCCGTCCACGACACCGGCCATCAGATGATGCAAACCGGCCGTCTCTTCACCGGCGGGATCGAACACCCGCATATGGGCTGCGTGCTGTCCAAGCTCAAGGGGTCCAAAGGGGACGCCCCCGCCCACGTGCTCCTTCCTCGTCCGATCGGCAACACCGGCGGCGGACTGCCTCATGGCCAGAGCGCGGGATACCTCGGGAAATCGTTCGACCCCTTCGTCCTGAATGCCGACCCCAGCCAGAAGGATTTCCGCGTGCCGGACCTTCTCCCGCCAGCCGGGGTCACGGCCGTCCGCGAGCAGAGAAGACGGTCGCTGCGGTCGTCGATCGACGGGGCCGCGAAGGCGCTGGATGCCTCGCCCGAGGCGCGGCTGCTCGACCAGAATTTTCAAGACGCCTACCGTCTCATGTCGAGCCAGGCAGCGCGAGAGGCTTTCGACCTCTCCCAGGAATCGGATGCGGTCAAGGATCGCTACGGACGAAGCCGCTTCGGGATGAGCTGCCTCTTGTCACGCCGACTGATCGAGCGTGGGGTCCGATTCGTGACCGTGAATATGTTCGAGACGGTCTTCAACGAGACGACATGGGATATCCACGGCTCGGCCCCCTTCAGCCCGATCGACTGCTACAAGAACGAAGTCGGCCCCAATTTCGACAACGCCTACTCGGCCCTTCTGGAAGACCTCCATCGGACCGGGTTACTTGCGAACACCATGGTCCTCGCGTTCGGTGAGTTCGGCAGGACGCCGAAGATCAACCCG
>JANOBY010000109.1:0-3640 GCA_031411935.1 Planctomycetales bacterium
CACCTCGCCGATCCGATGGCGATCCAGCCGCCCCGGCTTGACCGTGCGGCCCAGGGTCCTCCTACCGATCAAATCGCCGGGACGGAGGAAAGCCCATTGGAACCCGGCCGCTCGCTCGTGAGAAGTGGGTAAGGACAAGGCGTACAGCCCGGACCTGAACCCGATCGAGAAGCTGTCCTCGAAGCTCAAGGCCTTCCTGAGGAAGGCCAAGGCTAGGTCGATCGATGCCCTGTACGAGGCGCTGGGCGACGGCCTGCGGACCGTCACCGCCACGGACATCGCCGGCTGGTTCATGTCCTGCGGCTATCGCCAGACCCAATAAGAAATTGCTCTAGCCGGCAGTTCCTCGGGTTTCAAACAATTCTCTTATCCGTTGCGAACGATGTTGCGTTCTCGTTGTTAAAGCTGGGCGGAAGGCAACACCCAGTCGGCGGATTACATATCGATTCGCCACCCACATGCATCCATGCCACGTTGACAGTGTGACGGACGCGAAGATCACTGCCACGGGCGCAAAGCCGCGAGGGAGTCGCTCGTCGCTGCTAAGCTTCCCCCGACGACAAGCAAGAGCTGTCGCTCTTCCACTACCACCCGGCGGTGGAGAAGGCGCTTAAGGCGGCGATCATAGTCGAGACGAGGGAGCCCCATCCGAAATACTACGAAGCTGAGACACCGGTCTACAGGCTCACCGACTCGGCGGAAGAGATCCTTTCCCGCCGCCGATTACAATTGGATTGGATCCAGGCAGCGTGGTCCTTGGCCTCCGCCCAAATCATGCGAGCCGACTTCACGACGGCTGGGATTCGGCCCTCGCCTTTATTCTCTTGAGCACATGATTATCTCGGATGTGATTCCAGACAAATCGCGGCACGGTGAAGGGCTTGTTCGGCATCCTCGAGTCATCGGGAACTCGCTCCATAAGTCCCTTCGAGATCAAGGAGAAGACTTCATCCACGTCAGGCCTGAGAGTTAGGGTCTGGGCGCCTTTCTCTACAGCGACGACGAGTAGCTTCGCCTCGCGGGGATTCAGACTATCAAGATGGCCCAAGACCTTGCGATCTCCTGCATTGGACCGGCGATATTCGGACACCTTGCCCCCAGCGAGGATCGCCATCTCCACTAGCCACACCACGAACGCCCCGAGGAAGATGAGTCCGACAATCGGGCCGTGCAAGGTGCGATACGCATCGAGCTTCAGGAATTTGGGGAGGGGAGCTATGAGTAGAAGGAGGCAGCAGACCCAGAGGGCGAACGAGTAGCGGGGTTTGGTCGCCAGCTGGAGTGCTTCCTTGCCAAGGTCCGCCCATTCCGACATAGATCCCGCCCCTATGCGTCTGATTTCAGGACATTGAGGATGTTCAGAACCTGACCGGCCAGCATCTCCAGCTCGATGAAGGTGATGTCGGCCACCGCCATCCTTCTGAAGCTCGTGCTGGCCTCGATCCTCTTCGGGAGGTAGGAGGCCGCGTCGGGGACTTCTGCTCGAATCTCCTCGACAATGCCGTTGAATTCGGCGGCCGTATGCGTCGAGATCCGGTTGCTCTTATGCGCCGGGGGAGTTCTTTCGAGGGTATCCTTGAAGGCGGTGACCTTGGCCCTGAGGAAATCTGTCTTGGAAGGCACGTCATCCACTCCTTCAAGCGTCGGAAGCCAGCACCCCGAGTACGTGGATGACTTGATTCACGAGCATCTCGAGTTCAAGGAATTTGATATCGGATTTCCCCATTATGCTGAAGTCGCTCTTGGCTGTGACGCGAGGCGGCAAATGCGGGGCTACTTCTGGGGCCTCGGCTCGGATCCTATCCAGCAGTCCGTTGAAATGATCTGCGGTAGGGATCGAGATCAAATCTCCCTTCTGCTTGTCCGAAGCCCCGCCCAGCGTCTCCTTGAAAGCGGTCATCGAAGCTTTGAGGAAGGCGAGATTGTTGGGCATGCTTCGTCGCCTCCTATAACGGCACGTGTCAAACGGCGCATCTTAGACTCTGGAGCCCGTGCCCATCAAGGACGTACGTTCAGACAGGGTGCTTAATTCTTCGCGATCGGGGTCGCATCGGTAAAGCGGTCTCGGTTGGAGCCCGTGGTCGGTAATCGGTGGGTTGGAAAGTAGGCATATTTGGCTCGCGGTCTTCTGTGGCTCCTCTTGGACAGGCATTCAAGAGACCGATCAAGCCACTGCCTTGCAGGCAGTTGGTGATTCGGTTGTTCAAAACGATCGAGTTTGAGCGTTCGCGCCGGGGCGATTCGTCGCGTAGCCGTATCTGCTCTATTCACGAACCCCGTTAACCGCTTCCGTAACCGTAGCCCAATTCATCAATTCCATGCCCCCCACTTTCGTCAACGGCTCCGCGAAGTCGCACTCCGGCGTCCGCACCGGGCGACGCTCAGGAAGGTGTCCGTGATCGAGGCGATGGGCCTATCCGAAGAATTGAAGCTCGCCGCAATCGCGCGGGTGATGCGACGGTTCGAGGAGGAGCTGGATCGGTACACTCGCGACTCATGACCTCAATTGGGTCTGATCTCCGACTCCGCAATCCGGTCAATCTCTTCCAGCATGACGGCGAGGAGTTCCTGAGAATCGCGCGACACGCGCCCCCTGAGATCCTCAATCGCATCACGAGCACGAGCGGCGCTCTCCCGGAGGAAGTGCTTCTCCATCGCCGAGTTCGCTTCTCCATCGCCGGGGATTAATGATTCATCTGCGCTTATACATAGAGCGTACGGATGGATTAGGCATCGGTCAATCAGATCGCGCCCTGTCACTCCGCTGGCCCCGCCCGAGGTCGAAGATCGGCCTCGTGTTCGCGAACGCCTCCCCCCGCCACCGGTCGGCCAGCATGGTCAGGTAGATGTACATCCGGGGGTTCTCTTCCCGCCGGTGATCGATGAAGCTCCGGTAGCGGTCGACGTAGGTCACGAGGTTCCGCGCGCACCTTTCGAAGGCCATTCGCTCGTCAGTCGTCCCCGAGTAGATGGTCAACGCGAGGTTCTCCCAGTGGGCGAAGAGCAGCACCAGGGTGGAGACGGGCTTCTTCCAGGCCCCTCCGTCTTGCACCATCTCCTCCAGGGGCACTCGCCCGTCCCGCATGCCTCGCTCGAACTCATTTCGGAGGGCCAGCAAGCCTTCAACCAAATCCATCCGGTTATCGAACGAATAAGTCAAAGCATGGTCCCTGAGAGTCCTCACGTAGTCCCTGCGTTGCTGATCGACCAGGGCCGCAAGCTGCCCGTAGGCGATGAAAGTCGCCACGATCACGACGAAGAGGTTCGTGAGGTCGAAGACCGGCTGGACCCCGAGGCGCCATCGCCAGCACGCCAGCGAAAGGAGGATCGCCGCGGGGAGCCAGATCAGGGCCGCGACCGAGACTACCTTGGCCACGGGGTGATTCATCACGATTCTCCGCGCCGGTCGAGTGGGAGGGTCGCCCCTCACGATCGTACCCTAACGGACGCGAAGTTGCGCGCCAAGGGGGGCTCAGTACGAGGACGGGAGGTTGCAATTCCTGTAGTCTTCCTTGTTGCGAACGGTGTCTCGTTCCATGTTGCCCCGGATGGGCGGAACGCAACACCCAGTCGTCCAATTGTATAAAGACTCGCCTATGTTATCCGCCCATGCTATTATGAGCGTGTGGCGGATGCGCAG
>JANOBY010000110.1:0-6624 GCA_031411935.1 Planctomycetales bacterium
ACGTTGGCGTCGACCGCCATGCCGATGGTCAACGCCAGGCCCGCCAGGCCCGGCAGGGTGAAGGTGGCCTTGAATAGGGCCATCGAGCCCACGAGCAGGATGATATTCAGGAGCAGGCAAATCACCGCGACCACGCCCGCGGCCCGGTAGTAGACGATCATGAACAGAGGCACGACGAGCATGGAAATCTGAATGGCACGGACGCCCTTGTCGATCGTGTCCTGACCGAGTGTGGCCCCGACCTTCTCCTCGAGGAGCGGGGTCGGATTCAAACTCGCCGGTAAGCTGCCTGCGCGGAGGATGCTGATGAGGTAATCGACCTCACGACCGCGCATGTTCTCGATGATGCCCTGGTCGTTGATCTCGGAGTTGATGAAGGGAGCGGACATGATCTGCTCGTCGAGCAGGATCGCGAGATGCCGCTTGAAGGCGCCTCCCTCCTCGGGCAGGTTGTCCCGCGTGAGCTGGCCGAACTTGCGGCCGCCCTGCGAGGTGAAGGTAAAGCCCACGGCCGGCTGGAGCTTGCCGTCCGTGGTGCGATAGGCGCTCGCCAGGCTCTCGCCGGTCACATTCTGGCGATCGAGCTTGATGAGGATGAAACGCTCGAGGAACCCCTTACCGCGAGGCTGTTCGCGGACGATCGCGCTGGGGCCGGGCTGGATCTGGCCGGGGTTGTAATCGACCTTGTACGAGTCGATCGTCTTGAAGTACGAGGTGAGCGGGCCAATCCTCACGAACCGGGGCGTGCCGTCGGTGATGGCCTCCGCCGAAGAGATGGCGCGATCGGTGTCGAGCTTGAGGGTGTTCGTCGTGTTCGACGCGATCGTGACCTCGATCGTCTTCTCGCGTCCCGCCTCGTCCTTGCCGGTGAGCAGCACGCGGGTCGGGGCGGAATATCGGTCGCGGACCCAGGACTGCGAGGCGTCGGTGATGGTGTCGGCCGTGAACGCCGGCTTTTCGCCGCTGACCACCTCGCCGAGCCGCGCCCATCGGTAGTCGCGAGGGGGGGACTTGAGCCCGTTGGGGCCGAGTGCCCGGTCGATCGCGGCCTTGTCCTTCTTCTCGCTGGCGAGGATGCGGAATTCGAGCGATCCGACGTCGGTCATCTTCCGCTTGACGTCGTCCACCTCGGCGTCGCTGGCCTCGGGCAGGATGATCTCAATCCGGTTGCTCCCGACCTTGCGGATCGGGATGTCCTGCACGCCCTCGGGATTCACGCGGCGCTTGAGCGCGGCGATCAGCTCGTCGATGTCGAAATCGGGGGCGGTACCCTGCTTGACCTCGTAAACGAGGATTGTGCCGCCGGACAGGTCGATGCCGAATTTGAGCTTCTTGTCGGGAGGCCACGCGGCGAGGATGCCGACGGCGGTGACGAGGCCGATGAGGAGAAACCGACGTGCGTACGTGTTCATGACCCTTCCTTAAACAACCTCAAGAGGGCCGAGGACTTCGGCGTCCCACCGGCTGGAGGATTCGGGGAGACTGCGGCCGCTTCAGGAGGACGACTCCGTCGCTTTCTCGCTCGGGGGCTCGATCACCCGGACGATGCTCGCCTTGCTGAAGGTGAGCTTCAGTTGCTTGTCGTCGTCCACCCGGACCACGACCTTATCGCTCTCGACGTCAACGGACATGACCGTCCCGTAGATGCCCGCCGAGGTGAGGACCTTGTCATTCTTCTTCAGAGCAGAGACCATCTGCCGCCGCTGCTTCTCTTGCTGCTGAGTCGGGCGGATCGCCATCAGGTAGAACAGCAAGACCAGCGGAGCGAACGTGATGAGCATCGGCAGGATGCTCTCCGGCTGCTGGGCGACGGGGGCCGCGGGTGCCGTCGCCTGACCGGCTGGTGCAGCGGGCGCGGCAGGCTGGGCGGCCGCCGGGACCGAGGCCGGGGCAGGAGCCGGGGCCGTCGTGGCTGGGGCGTTGGCCGGAGCCTGGGCGAGGAGGAGCAAGAGCGGTGCAAACTGCCAGGCCATTCGACTGATCTCGTGAGGTCGTGGTTCTTGCGGGCTCAAGCCCGACGGAGGTGTGGGCCGTGACCGGGCAATGAGGGGCAAGCGGCTACTCTACCGTTTTAGGCCCCAACGCTTCAAGCGCCTCAGACTTGTACTGGACGAATCGACCCGCCGAGATCGCCTCGCGAATCTCCTTCATCAACCTGTGGAGGTAGGCCAGGTTATGGATCGAGGCCAGGATCGGGCCCAGCATCTCACCCGCGATGAACAGGTGGCGGATGTAAGCCCGGCTGAAACGCGAGCAGGCCAGGCACTCGCAACCGACCTCGATCGGGCCCGGATCGAGCTTGTGGGCCGCATTTCGCAGCTTCAGAGGGCCGTTCGCCGTGAGGCAGGTGGCGTTGCGACCGTTCCGCGTGGGGAGCACGCAGTCGAACAGATCGATCCCGGTCGAGACCGCGTGCAGGATGTCCTCGGGCCGCCCCACCCCCATGAGATAGCGCGGCCGATCCTCGGGCAGTCGGTGCGTGGTGACCTCCAGGGCCTTGCGCACCTCCTCCCGCCCTTCCCCCACGCTGACCCCGCCGACCGCGTAGCCGGGGAAGTCGAGCTCGATCAGCTTCTCGACGCATTGCGCCCGCAGATCCTCGTGGCTCCCGCCCTGGACGATCCCGAAGAGTGCCTGGTCGGGGCGGGTGTGCGCGTCGCGACATCGGGCGGCCCAGCGGATCGTCCGCTCGACCGCCTCGGCAATCTGCGACTTCTCCGCCGGCAACGCGGGGCAGTGATCGAAACACATGGCCACATCGGCACCGAGGTCCTGTTGGATCTCGGTCGCGTGTTCGGGCGTGAGCTCGAGCTTCGACCCGTCGAGGTGCGACCGGAACGTCACTCCCTTCTCGGTCATCTCCGACCGGTCGGACATGCTGAAGACCTGGAAACCGCCCGAGTCGGTGAGGATCGGCCCGTCCCACCCCATGAACGCGTGCAATCCTCCCAGAGCCTTGACCGTCTTCTCGCCGGGCCTCAGTGCGAGGTGGTACGTATTGGCCAGGATCATCGTCGAACCGACGTCGCGGATCTGGTCGGGGGTGAGCCCCTTGACCGTGGCCTGGGTCCCCACGGGCATGAACGCCGGGGTCTCGAAGGCCCCATGAGGCGTCGTCACGATCCCGCGACGCGCGTGGGATTCGGCCGACTTCGCAACGGATTGGAAGGTCACGGCTCGCGGCAAGGGCTCACTCGTTCGGGGGGCGAAGCAAATCCTAAAAGCCGAAGGCTCCGCGCCTTGCTCAGGCGCGGAGCCATGGTGGTCGAAATGGAGACGATTTCAAGCTGAGTGCCGATTACTCGTTCTTCAGCTTGAGGTTCATGTCGGTGAGCTTCTCGCGGACCTCGTTGAGCGAGGTCACGCCGAAGTTCTTGCATTCGAGCAGGTCGTCGCCGGTCTTGGAGACCAGGTCGCCGATGGTCTGGATGCCGAGCTTGGTCATGCACTTCCGGGCGCGGACGGAGAGGTTCAGCTCGCTGATCGAGCGGGCGAGCATCGCCTTCTCTTCCTGCGAGAGCTCCTCGATGGGCTCGGCATGCACGCCGCCACCGGGGCGTTCGCCGGCTTCCAGGGCCATGCCCAGTCGGACGCTCTTGGAGGCCATCATCTCCTTGATCTCGGAGAGCGAGGTCTCGCCGAAGTTCTTGGAGGCCAGCAGGGCGCCTTCGGTGGTGCGGGTCAGGTCGCCGAGCGTCCGGATGTTCATCTTACGCAGGCAGTTGCGGCTGCGGACCGAGAGCTCGAAGTCGGTCACGGGGATCTCGAGGATCTGCCGCAGACGGTCATAACCGCGTTCCGCTTCCTCGTCGTAGTACATGTCGCGGCTGGCGCGGCAGTCCTTGAAGAAGAGGGCGGCGCGGGGGTGCTTGGGGTCGAACTGGAGGACCTGCCGGTAGCACTGCTCGGCTTCCCGAAACCGCATCTCGTCTTCGTAGAGCACGCCCAGGTTGATCCAGGCGGCCACGGGCACGGGCGGGCGTCGGGTGCATTCCTTGTAGTACTCGACGGCGACCTCATCATTGCCGTAGAGGTCGTTAATATAGGCGAGCTCGAACATCGCGCCGGTGTGGTCGCGTTCGGAGGCGAGGGTCTTGTCCAGCTCCTCGGCCGCTGCGACGAGTTCCCCCTCGGCGGCGAGCATGCTGCCCTTCTGGTAGTGGAACTCGGCGGAATTTCCGGCGGTGGCCTCGAGCTTGCTCAGCAGCTCCTTCGCCTCATCAAGGTGACCTGAGCGACGAAGGGCCCCCACTCGGTGAAGCTCCGAGCGCTTCGGGTCGTAGCCGGCCTTGGTTGCGGCGGCGAAGGCCGCCGCGGCCTCGGTCCACTTCTGCATGTTCTCGTAGGCCATCCCGCGGTAGAACTGGGCCAACCCGTCGTCGCCGATCTTGCCGAGGTGATCGAGGGCCGAGGCATAGCGACCGAGCAGGACCTCGGCCACACCGAGTCGGAGGTGGGTCTGGGGCTTCATCGCCCCCTTCTCGCGATCCTGGATGGCGCTGACCGAATCGCGCAGGGTCTTGTAACGCGACGGGTCGCGGCCGAGCACTTCGCGGAGGTCGGCCACGGCCGAGGAATCGAAGGGGTCGCGATCCATGATGGCTCGGACATCGGTCGTCATCACTTCGGGCATAACTCGTCCCTCAACTTTCGTCTGCTCGCTCGTCTTCGTCCGCGCGGTCGATCGAGGATAAGCCTATGATAATACACGGTCTGTGAAATGTTGCAAGCGCCGCGTTTGGGGCCACTTCCGGCCGTGCGATTGCGATCGATGGGCATCGGTCCTAGAATGACCGCGAGTCTCTGTCCGTTCTCGCCCGAGCCCAGGTCCTGCCATGTTCCGCGTGACCCGCGAGTTTGATTTCTGCTACGGCCATCGTCTCCTCAATTACGAGGGGAAGTGCCGCCATCTCCACGGCCATAATGGCCGAGCGGTGATCACGCTCCAGGCCGATCAGCTCGACAGCCGGGGCATGCTCGTCGATTTCTCGGACATCAAGAACTCCGTCCAGCGCTGGGTGGACGAGAACCTGGACCACAACCTCCTCCTCTGCCGCGAAGACCCGATCCTGCCCGTCCTGCAGGCACGCGGGGAGCGAGTCTTCGTGATGGATACCAACCCCACGGCCGAGAATATCGCCCGGCTGATCTACGACGAGGCCCGGTCGGCCGGACTTCCCGTGATCGAGGTCCGTCTCTGGGAGACGGCCAACTGTCACGCCTCGTTCAGCGGATGATCGCGGAACGGGCGTGACATCTTCCCATGCCGTTGAGCGGGCTCAGTGGTCGTGGCCATGATCGCCGCCGGGCTTGGCCACGGGAGGGGCGTCGGTCCGCGGAAGGTACGGATAACGGATGTCGTCAACGTGCCAGCGATTCGGGTTGGAGCGGCCGCCCGTGCCTTTGAATCGGACGAGGGCGTAGGACTTGCCTCGCTCGTCCTCCTTATTGTGAACCTCGCCAGCCTTGTGCTCGTGCTTGTCCTCGGCGAGTGCCCCCACCTGGAAGAGGACCGAGGCGTAGGCCTCGAGATCCAGGTACACGGCGTTCTCGACTTCCACGAGCTCGATGGGCACGCCCTTGGCGTGGGTGATCATGGCGCGAAGGTTATCGTCGGTGTTTTTGACCTTCTCCGAGCTCTTCAGCACGCTCGACAGTCGCGCCTTCGCGTCCTCAGGTGTGATCCCGCGACGCTGGGCCGAAGGGATCATGTACCAGACCACGTCCGAGGTGTCGATCGGGTCAATCTTCTGGGCGGCGATCAGCGTCTCGTTGAACTTCTCGGCGAAGGTCTGAGCGTCGGCGTACAGGATCCGGGTCGACCAGAAGGAATAGGCCTGCGAGCTCAACCCGAAGACCAGGCCCATCGCGATCCCGGCCTGGGCGAAGGACCGACCGGTCCAGGCATCGGGGAACCGGTTCATCATTCGGATCGAGATCACGCCGAAGAGGACGGCGAGCGCGGCGGCGGCGACCCACAAGGATGACGTGAACGACAGGGCGGAGATCAGACCCAATCCCAGGCTGGCGACCGACATCGGGCTGATGGCGCGATAGGTGGGGATCTCGTTCTCGATCGGCGAATCCGAGTCAGGGCCGAGGAACGGCGGGCTCGAGGTGGGGCTGGCCACGGCGGGAACTCCTGGCGGCAAGTCGATGAGAGGAAAGGTACAAAAGATGCGTTGCCGCTAGGCAAAAGCCTATCCGCCGATTACGGCACCCGTCAAGGCTCAACGAATGGCAACACGAACGGGGCTATTCGGCCAGAGACTGATCAATCCCAGTCCCACCCAGAACAGGCCGAGCACCCAGCCCGTGACGTTCGTCCACGACCACGATCGGTCGCCGTTCCGCATCCGTGTGGCGGCCACGAGCACCGCCAGGATCGTCAGGCCCATGGTCCGTGCGGCGAGGGGGGTAGCCCAGCTCGACGCGTTCCACTCGCCCCGGACGATCCCTGCCAGGTTATAGACCCAGACCAGCACGCCGCCGGTCATCCACAGCATGTCCCCCACGCCTCCCTCGGCCGAGTCGCGTCGGAACAGGACGACCGGCCCGACCAGCGCCAGGCAGCCAGCCACGGTGAAGGCGTTCGAGAGCAAATCCGACGGCGGCCACTTGAGC
>JANOBY010000111.1:0-23409 GCA_031411935.1 Planctomycetales bacterium
CGCAGGAAGTCCCCTTCGTCATGAACGCCCTGTCGCGATTCCGCCGCGTGTGTGCCGAGGCCAGCCTCTTCCTGGCCCTGGCGTCGATCGCCCTGGCGCTGATCGCCTTGCGGTATGACGAACCCGGCAAGCTCCTGGTCGCGTGCGTGGTCGTGACGGCCCCTCTGGCTTTGATCCTGGGCGCGGTGGGCCGCTTCGTGAAGGTGGACCAGAACGGGGCCTCGTGGTGCGCCCGGATTGGGTTCTGGCTGGGCTTCTTCGTCTCGATCCTGCTCCTCCTGGGCTATGGGATGTCGCCGGGCACAGGGGCCAGGTCGAATGCTCAATTCACGAGCACCTTGAGACAGGTCGCCCTCGCCCTGGCCCAATACGAGGCGAGCCACGGTCGGCTCCCCCCTGCCGTTGTGCGCGACCGTGAAGGACGCCCTCTCTATAGCTGGCGGGTGTTGCTGCTACCCTATCTGGAGAGTCATCTGCTTGAGGGCCTCCGTCTCGACGAGCCGTGGGACAGCCCGCACAACAAGCCGTTTGTGACGCAGATGCCGGCATACTTCGGACGACCCGGCGACCCGTCTGCGACGGAGGGAAAGACCTCCATCGAGGTTTTCTCCGGGCCCGGCACCGCGTTCGAAGGCGCCGGCCAGCCCTTCAAGAACCCGGACGGCTCGACCAACTTTCCCGACGGACTGGAAAACACGATCCTGATCGTGGAGACCGAGGCAAGCGTCCCGTGGACCTCGCCTTCCCATATCCGCGTGGGGCCCGGGAGTTCGCTCCCTCCCCTGGGAGGGGACTTCCACCGGCGGAGCCCCTGGTTCGGCCGATTCGGCGAGCCCGAGACCTTCAAGGCTGTGTTCGCCGACGTCTCGGCCCGGACCCTTCCGCGATCGCTCGGCCAGGCGAAGATCCGCGCGATGATCACCCGCAATGGAGGCGAGCCTTCGCCCGTTCCCGCGCTACCCTGACGGGTTCTCCGCGAAGTGCCGTTCCTTCATCACGCGCTGTCCGAACGGGCAGAGGTCGAGCACCACGCACTTCTCGCACTTGGGCTTCTCCCGGCAGACTTGCTGGCCGTGGAGCATGAGGATTTCGTGGTTGTCGTAGACCTCCTGGGCGTCGGCATCGGGGGGTAATTGCGCTTCCAGGAGGACATGCGAGGGCCCGACCGGCATGCTTGCGGGGATGAGCCCGAGGCGGGCGGCCACGCGGTGGTGGTGGCTGTCCACGGGCAGGGCGGGCATGCGCAGGCGGCTGAAGAGCAGGACCGCGGCGCTGGTCTTGGGCCCGATCCCGGAGATCGCTTCGAGCCAGGCGCGGGCCTCGGTCACGGGCAGATCGGCCAGGAAATCGAGGTCGAGCGAGCCTCGGCGTTCGGTGATCTCTCGGAGCACGGCCTGGAGGCGGGGGGCCTTTTGCTCGGGCCAGGTGCACGAGGCCACGCACTCCTGGACCTCGAGCGTGGGGGCGTCGCGTACCGAGGCCCAGTCCGGAAATCGGGCCCTCAGGCTCTTGAAGGCGCGGCCCGAGTCGGCGTTTCGCGTGCGGTGCGACAGCAGGGACGAGACCAGCTCGCTCAGCGGGTCCAGGTCGTGGAAGTACGCGATCGGGCATCCGTACTCGGCGCACAGGAGGCGGTGGACCTCCCTGGCCTTGGCCTTCAGTTCCTCGGTCACGGTCGGCGCGGTTTTTCGAGGGGAGGCGGGCATGACCTGGCTCCTATGGGCAGAGGGGCGGAGTCATGCCACCAAGGTGGCACAGGGCGTGCCAGGCGGATGTGACCCCTTCCCCCGGCGCGGGGATGTTGCTAGAAAGGACTCCGGCATGGAGGATCCCATCTCCCCGCTCCGATCTTATTCATCTTGAGGCGTACCGATCTCTTCCCGCAGCCTGGAAACGGGCCACGGAGGGGCGGGGTGGGCGGCCATCACGGATCGAAGACCGCCCATCTTCATTCTCAGCGACGCACGTCCCGCGAGCCTGTTCTCCCCCATGCCCATACGCCTCGACAAGCTCGCCGCCGAGCGATTCGGACTCTCCCGACGCGCCTCCCAGGACGCCATCCGCAACGGCCGCATCGACCTCGACGGCGAACGCTGCGACGAGCCCGGACGTGAGGTCGAGCCCTCGGCGGATATCGCCTTCTTCCCCAACCGGCCCAAGGCCCGCAAGGTCGAGGGACGCCTGAGGGTCCTGCACGAGGACCCGCACCTCATGATCGTGGACAAGCCCGCGGGCGTGCTCACCCTGCCCACGAACGACCACGAGGACGACACCCTGCTCGACCGCGCGGGGCGTTACCTCACGCTCCGCTACGGGACCCGGCCCTACGTGGGGATCGTCCACCGGCTCGACAAGAACACCTCGGGGGCGCTGGCCCTGGCCCGCACGCCCGAGGCCGACGAGGGGCTGCAGGCCCTCTTCATGAGGCACGACATCGAGCGCCAGTATCTCGCCGTGGTCGAGGGCAACGTCCGTCGCGAGGCCGGCACGATCGACCTGCCCCTGGTGACCGACCGGGGGGACCTCCGCCGCCTCGTGGCCCGCGAACCGGGCGAGGGCAAGCGGGCCGTCACGCACTTCCGCGTGGTCGAGCGATTCGGGCCGGTGGCCACGCTGATCGCGGTGTGGCTCGAGACCGGGCGAACCCACCAGATCCGCATCCACATGGCCGAGATGGGGCACCCCGTGGTGGGCGAGCCGGTCTACCGCCCGAGGGAGCAGCCTCGCTGCAAGGCCCACTTCCACCGCCAGGCCCTGCACGCCCAGACCCTGGGCTTCCGGCACCCGATCACCGGCCAGACTGTCCGCGCCGAGGCCCCCGTGCCCGAGGACCTGGCCAAGCTCATGACCGACCTCCGCAACCGCTACGGGATCCCCGGCGCCGGCGGTTGAGGAGTCCATCCGTCTGGCCGACGGAGCGGCACGGAAATTCCCGCAGGCCAGATTCCAGATCATCGGATGAAGACAATCGGGAATCCGAACCGCGGAATCCGGACTCAGTGATTGATCGCGTTGTCGACCTTCTCGCCGGCCTTTTCCATGGGGCCCTTGGGGTTGAGGGCGTCGGCGGCGTTGCTGGCGGCCTTGTCCAGGTTCTGGCCGGCGCGTTCGGCGGGGCCCGCGGGCTGGCATCCGTTGCTGACAATCAGGACGCCCAGCGAGAGGGCCAGGGCGGCGGCGATCCGTGCTCGTGATCGGTTCAAGGGAAGGGCCTCGTCTCGAAGGTCGGCTCCTCTCGCGATCGGGCACCCGGCCCGTCCGCGAGTCGGAACGTGTTTTGACGCCCTATCCCTTATGAAAGTCCTGTGCCGGATCAGGTCTTCCTTTTCTGCTCATTTGCTCAGGTGCTGGGGCTCTGCGTGGATTGGCGAAGGATCAGCCCCTTCAGCTCGTCGATCTGGCGAGCCAGGACGTCGATTCGGTCGTTCAGTTCCCTCTGCCTGAGCTCCTCGCCGCGAGGTTCCTTGCCCTCGATGAAGAACGTCCCGCCGGGCTCGAGCACGCAGCGCTCGATCTGGTCGAGCGTGGCAAACCCCTGGCGATGCGCCACGGTGGCCAGCTCGGATTCGGTGAGCAGTTCGCTGCTCAGAGCCTTCAGGTTGATGTTCCCCCCCTCGATCAGCGTGGTGGGCGTGCCTTCGAGGATCTGGTCGAGACGACGATGCTGGAACAGGAAGCGCACGACCACATAATTGAAGGCGCACAAAGACAACGCGCCGATCATCCCGCCGAAGACCGACGTATCGTCGCCGATGATCGCATTCTGCACCGTGTTGGCCAGCGACAGCAGGACCACAAGGTCGAACGGATTGAGCTGCGCGAGTTCCCTCTTGCCGAAGATCCGCAGGAGGAACACCAGGAACAGATAAACGAGGATCGGCCGCGCGACCTTCTCCAGGATCGTGACCGCGCCCGTGAGCTGGAACATGGATTCAAACGAGGTCTGCATGTCGAGGGATGTCGCCTTGCAAGGATGTGAGAGTCGCCACCGACATCGGGGCGGTCGTCTCGGGGCCATCGCGTCCAGGACGATACCCCATCCCGGCGAGACATGCCATTTCTCAGGGTCCATGTCTTCACACGTTTGATGACGACACGCGAGAATCGCGCCGGACTCCCTGCCCGCCTGAACCGGAAGGGGAGCCGGACTTCAGGAACTCAGATCGTGTAGTCTTCCACAAACGGACGCGTGTGGTGGAAGTACTTGAGCTCCTTGGGCGACACGTAGACCTCTTCGCCCTTGATCAGGTTCAGCTCTAGGGCACGGTCGCGGGTCAGCTCCACGAGCAGGGTGGTCCCGTCCCTGAGGACCATGTCCAGCTTCACGCTCCCGCCCAGCGGGGTGAGCCTCCCGATCGTGGCGGGCCAGGTGGCCTTTCCGTTGCGTTCTCGCGTGATGTCCAGGTCGTGGGGGCGGACGTACACGCCCATGGGGCCGTCGTCGGTGGGCAGGTCGAGCTGGAGGGGCTGCTCCTCGTCGGCCTGGTCCATGTTCAAAACGGTCTCCACCGGCAGGACGTTCACGTAGCCGAGGAACTCGGTCACGAAGGCGTTCGCCGGTCGCTCGTAAAGCAGCTGCGGGGGGCCCATCTGCTCGACCTTGCCCTTGTTCAGGACCACCACCTGGTCGGAGACCTCGAACGCTTCTTGCTGGTCGTGCGTGACGAACAGGCTCGTCACGTGGACCTCGTCGTGGAGGCGGCGGAGCCAGCTCCGCAGCTCTTCGCGCACCTTGGAGTCGAGCGCCCCGAAGGGCTCGTCCAGAAGCAAGACCTTCGGCCGTGGGGCCAGGGCTCGGGCCAGGGCCACTCGCTGGCGCTGGCCTCCCGAGAGCTGCGAGGGGTAGCGCTCGGCGTACCCGGCGAGCTGCACGAGGTTCAGCAACTCATCCACGCGCTCGCGGATGATTTCCTTCTTGAGCCCCTGGACCTCGAGACCGAAGGCGATGTTCTGGCGGATCGTCATGTGACGAAACAGGGCGTAGTGCTGGAACACGAACCCCACGCCTCGGCTCTGGACGGGCAGGTTCGTGGCGTCCTCGCCGGTCAGCTCCACCGAGCCCGAGTCGGCGGGCTCGAGGCCGGCGATGATCCGCAGGATCGTGCTCTTGCCCGAGCCCGACGGGCCGAGCAGCGCCACGAGCTCGCCCGAGGGGACCTCGAACGACACGTCATCGATCGCGTGGAACGAGCCGAACCGCTTGCTGAGGTTGCGTACTGCGATGCCCATGGGAGGGACTCCTGGATCTGGCCCGCTATGCCTGGATCAGCCCGCATGAACGCCATCCCCTCGTTCCCACGCTCTGCGTGGGAATGCCGTCCTGGACGCTCTGCGCGCTCTTCTCGCCGCCAATCGGCAATCGGAGGCGGAGCCTCGAAGACGGCATTCCCACGCGGAGCGTGGGAACGAGGGGAAGCCGGCCGGTAAGCTGGAACATGGTTCAGTGCCCCTCATTCGCCGCGACCCGCGACCGCAGGGCTTCCATGCCCACGAGCAGCAGGAACGACGCGCCGGCCAGGACCACGCTCGCGGCGTAGGCGCCTTCGGGGTGGAAGCTCTCGATCTGGTCGTGCACGTACAGGGTGGCGGTCTGCGTGCGGCCGAGGATGTTGCCCGAGACCACGAGCAGGGCGCCGAACTCGCCGAGGGAGCGGGCGATCGTGAGCGTGACTCCGTAGGCCAGGCCCCAGCGGATCGAGGGCAGGGTGACCCTCACGAAGGTCCTCCAGCGCCCCGCGCCCAGGGTGTAGGCGACCTCCTCCTGCTCCACGCCGAACTCGCGAAGGACCGGAACGACCTCGCGCACCACGAAGGGCAGGGTCACGAACAGGCTCGCCAGGACCATCCCCGGCAGGGCATACACCACGCGGAACCCGGTCTTCTCGATCATGGGGCCGAACAGCCCCGTGGGGCCGTACAGGACGATGAGCATGAGCCCCGCGATGATCGGCGACACGGCGAACGGCATGTCCACCAGGCCGTCGGCCAGCGCCTTGCCCCAGAACTTCTGCCTCACCAGAACGATCGCGAAGCCCAGGCCGAAGACCATGTTGATGACCGTGGCGATCGCCGTGATCCCCAGCGTGAGGCCGAACGCGCGCTGCGCGTCCTCCGACATCAACGCCGAGACGAACGGCCCCCACCCGCCGTCCAGCGCCCGCTTCACCAGCGCGATCGAGGGCACCAAAATCAGGATCGCGAACCAGATCAGCACGATCCCCGTGAGGAACCAGCGGCCCAGGGGGAGGGCCTTCGGGCGGGCCAGGACCAGCGGGGCCGTCGAGGGCGATTCAGCGGGCAAGGGTCTCCCCCTTCCGTCTCTGCAAGAGGTTCAGCGCGATCAGGATGCCCAGCGAGCAGGCCAGGAGCACGGTGGACACGACCATGGCCTCGGCACGCCGGCCGCTCTCGATCTCGCCGAAGATGTACATGGGCGCGGTCTTCGTGGACATGGGGCGGTTGCCCGCGACCATGACCACGCTGCCGAACTCGCCCAGCGCCCGGCTGAACGACAGGGCCGCGCCCGTGACGATCGACGGCCACAGCGTAGGGAGGGTGATCCGCCAGAACGTGGTCCACTCCGACGCCCCGAGCGTGGCCGCGGCCTCCTCCTCCGCGCCGTCCAGACCGTGCAAAACCGGCTGAACGCTGCGGATCACGAAAGGATAGGAAACGAATAAGAGCGCCAGCACGATCCCCGGTTGCTGATAGATCACGCCCAGGCCGTACTTGCCGAGGATCGCCCCCAGCGTGCTCGACGGACCGTAGAGCGCCACCAGCATGACCCCCGTGACGACCGTGGGCACGGCGAACGGCAGGTCGATCAGCGCGTTGACGAACCCCTTGCCGGGGAACGGATACCGCACGAGGACCCACGCGGTGAGCGTGCCCATGACCACGTTGATGAGCACCATCACGGCGGCCGTGATGAACGTGAGCTTCAGGGCGTGCAGGGCGATCGGGCTGGAGATCGCCGCCAGAACGCCTTCGGCCCCGGCACGACCGACTGGTAAGCCAGCACGCCCAGGGGCAGGGCCACCATCACGATCAGGTAGGTGAGCGTGGTGATCCTCAGGAGCCAGCCGGAGCCGGGCGGTCGGGGCGATCTCACGGGCACGCGGGCGGACGTGGTCATAAGATCATTTTCTCCCCGCGGTCGTCTTGCCCGTGAACAGCGAGTCCCACACGCCGCCCGGGTCGTAAACGTCCTTCTTGATCGCGCCCCATCCGCCCAGGTCCTTCATGGTGAAGAGCTTGGCGGGAAGCGGGAGGCGGTTCGCCGGGGTCTCGCCCGTGGTGGGCCGGAACCCGTACTCGGCCAAAATCGCCTGCGCCTCGGGGGTCTTCAAAAAGGCCAGGAACGCCTCGGCCAGGGGGCGGTTGCCGTGGGCCTTGACCGACGCGTCCACGATCGCCGCCGGGCCTTCGATCAGGAGCGTGGACGGGGGGATCGCGTAGGGGGCGTCCACGCCGGTCATCTTCGTTTGCAGGAGGAGCTCGTTCTCGTAGGTCACGAGGGCGTCGCCGGTGCCTCGCCCGAAGGTGGCCACGCTCTGGCGGCCCGAGCTGTCCATATTCACCACGTTGGCCTGGACCTTCGCGAGGAAGTCTCGGGCGGTGTCCCTGGACTTGCCGGCGGCGAGGTAGGCCGACCCGTAGATCGCGTTGATGTTCCAGCGAGCCCCGCCCGAGGTCTTGGGGTCGGGGTACAGGACCCCCACGCCCGATCGGGCGAGGTCGGGCCAGTCGCGGATCCCCAGGGGGTTGCCGGGCCTCACGCCGATGACCACCAGGCTGCGGGTGATCATCCCGCGGTCGAGCGTTTTCGCCCAGTTCTTGTCGACCACGCCGGCCTTGACCAGCAGGTCGATGTCGCCTTCCAGGGAGAGGATCGCCACGTCGGCGTCGAACCCCGCGGCGATCGCGCGGGCCTGCGCGCCCGAGGCGTTGTAGGACTCCTCGAACCGCACAAGGCGGCCGGTCTTCTGCTTCCAGTGGCGGGCGAAGGCGGGGATGATGGCGTCGTGGATGGCCTCGCGGACGACCGAGTAGCAGCCCAGGGTCAGCGTGTCGGCGTCCCTCACGGGGGCGGGCACGCAGGTCGGGGCGAGGCTGGCCAGGGCCAGGCTCAGGGCCACGCCCAGGAGCCGGGCCCTTCGTCGGTTCGTTTGACGTCCGTGGGTCATGTCGTTCGGATCTCGTGTCGCCCGCGCCCGAGAGGGGGAGCGGCCTCGTCCAGGGCGTCCGTCGTCCTGACGGCGCTCAGATCATCCATTCGTTCACGAAGGCCTTCTTGCGGTCGCGGTTTTCCTTCAGGAGGTCGGCGAACGTGGTCTGGTCCACCACGTCGGAGATCGCCTGCCGCACGCGGCCCCAGAACCCGAAGAAGTGGCACTCGCCGTGGAACCCGCACTCCTTGGGGCGCGACTGGCTCACGCAGTCCACCGGGGCGATCGGCCCGTCCACGTACCGCATGATCTCGCCGACCTTGATCTGTTCCGGGGGCTTGGACAGGCGATAGCCCCCCTCGGCCCCCCGGCGGCTCTCCACGAACCCGCCCCCCTTGAGCTGACCCAGGATCACCTCAAGGAACCGGATCGGGATCATCTCCTTCTGGGCGATATCGGCGATGCGCATCGGCTCCGAAGCTCCATGCTCGGCCAGCGCATAGATGGCGCGGATTGCGTAATAACACTTCGACGAAACACTCATCGGTCAATACCCCAGGTCGTGTCTCGTGAATCTTCCTTGATTCGACCAAACAAGTCAACATTGCAGATCCCCGGGCGAGGGCGACAACGCTTCCGACGCCCGAAGTTCAGGCGTAGTGAAGGTTTCGGATTTTCGGCTCGGGGGCGAAGGCTGGGCTCGCAACCCATCAGGCCCTCGCCCCTCGTCATCGAGCCGCAGAACGCGCCCGGCGCCATTCCCGGAATCGGCGCGCGAACGGGGCCTCGCGGCGTGGGCCCGAGGCCCCGGCTCGCGGAGGCTCCTCACCGATGCAGAGGCCGCGGAGGCAACCGCCCCCGCGTGCCGGAGTTCTCGTTACTGTTGCTGCTTCTTGGCGGCTTCTTGGATCATCTGGACCAGCTCGGCCTGGTTGTCCTGCACCCTCTTGGCCCCGATCTCCATGCCCTTGCCCGTGAGTTCCGGGGTCTTGGCGATCAACTTCTTGCCCAGAGGGGTCTTGTAGAACTGGATCAGCTCCTGGATCTCGCCCTCCTCGAACGCGTCGACGTAGATCTTGATCATGTCGTCCTTCACGGCGTCCCAGGTCATGTGCTTGGTGAAGAACTCCTTGAGCACCGGTCGGAACGGCATGAGCTGCGGGTTGGTCTTGATCTGGATGTCCAGCGACTGGTCGATCGCCGACTGCATCTGCTTGTCCACCTCCATGAGCGTGAGCAGGTCCTCCGCGGCCTTGCGGTGGGCCTTCTCGTCGGCGGAGCCGGGGGAGGCCAGCAGGATCAACGCGGCCAGGGCCAGCAGCAGAGAGGTCTTCATGCGCATCGTAAGTCGTTCCCTGGTCAAGAGGTTGGTCAGTGAGGCGGGCACGCCTTCGGTGCGTGCAGGCGAGCAAGGGGCCGGCCCCTCAACCAGCATTCCAGATTTTCGGGCCGATCCGAAGAGAATTCTCTCGCGATTGTCCGACTTCCGGGGCGCTCAGCCCTTGAGCTCGTAGCCCTCGGAGGCGTCCTCCGCGGAGATCTCCAGGCCGCCCACCTGATCGCGCAGGGGGCGAGGCGCGAAGGTGATCAGCCCTCTCCTCTCGGCGCAGGGGATGCAGAGCCGCTCGTCCCCGCGATTGACCATCAGCTCGCCGTCGTACAGGCGATGGTAAAAATCCTCGCCGGGCAGCATCTGGTAGCAATAGGTTTTCTCGCTGCCGACCTTGACGGTCACGTGCCAGCCCGGCTCGCGCAGGAAGATGCGGGGCAGGCTGGGCTCGCCCGCCCCGGAGTTCACGCGGGGCCCCAGTTCGTAGGTCATCGTCGCGGCCTCCCCCCCGAGGCCGCCCCGCGCGCCGACCACGTGGCGGAGGGCGGCGGCTCGTCGCTCCATTCTAGGGGAGAACCCCCGCCCGAACCATGCCGCCGGCCCCAAAGCCTCCGCAGGCCCTCGCCGCTCACGAACGCCAGGTTCCCCGCCAGCATGGCCGCCGAGAACTCCAGCAGGCCCAGCGTGAGCGCGATCCCCACGTGCATGACCACCGCCGCCAGCAAGAGCCAGGGGCGAAACCCCCGCTTCCAGATCAGGATCGGATACGCCAGCTCGGTCCCGAGCGACAGGTGAGTGGCCAGGTTCAGCGCGTAGAGCGACCCCGCGCCCGAGAGCCAGCTCATGAGGTCGAACGGGCGGAACTCGGCGTTGCTCAACAACTTGAGCATGGCCGTCCCGTCCCACCACGAGACCCCCCGCAGCTTCGCCAGCCCCGCCGCCCCGTAGATCACGCACAGGTGCACCTGGACCAGCCGCAGGGCCAGGTTCGCCGCCGTGGTCGGGCGGGGCGGGCCCTGAGTCTTGCCCCGCCTCGCGGCGATCAGCCGGTCCAACGAGAACGCCTGGCCGCTCGCCCCGGTGATCGCCAGGTAGAACGTCCAGAGCGCCACGACCTGATCGAACCCGAAGAGGATGAACGGGTTGCGGCGGGAGGTCGAGACCGCGATCGCCCACGCCAGGGGGGCCGTGTACCGGCTCCCGAGCCCCAGCGTGAAGGCCGCAAGCACGCCCATGGCGGCGGCCCACGACGGAGTGAGAAGCCCGTCGGGCACGAGGTTCCAGAGCGACCACTCCCACGGGGCCGAGTCGGTCCGCAAGGCGCGCAGGGTGCCCGGGTCGGCCCAGCCGGTCGAGCCCAGAAAGCCCGGCAAGTCCAGGCCCAGGCAGCCCACGCTCCAGAGCAAGAGGAGCCCGCAGGCCGCGCGGATCAGGCCCAGGGGCAGGGGGTCGGCCGGTCGGAAGAAGAACCGGTCCCAGCCCTCGGCCCGGCCCGCCTGGCTCGATTCGCGGAGATTCAGCGAGGAGGGCACGGGAAGTCTCCGATCCGCTGAGGGGTCGTATAGAACTCGTCGGCGTCGAGGTCGATCCGCGGGGCGTCGGGGTCGAGCGCGGCCTGCACCATGCGGTCGACCTCGGGCATGAGGTGCAACTGGAGCCGCAGGACCACGCCCGAGCATCCGGGATTGGCCTCGCCCAGGTGACGCGCCACCGAACGGGCGTAGGCCGTGGGCGCGGCCTCCCCGGGGCCTCCGTGGGCGTGCCCGACCGAGGCCTCCTGCGCCAGCGTGTTGGCGATCGCCAGGTGGCGCTGGTAGAGCAGGCGGGGGCGCAAGGACCGCTCGGGGATGCGGATCGTTTTGTTGGGGCGACCGTCCTCGAACCGGAGCTCGGCCGTGACGATCGGCGTGGGCGGGATGTCCGCGTAATAGCGGTGGGCATGCCCCTGGTCCACCGCCTGGTAATACGGGCCGAACGGCTCGGCCAGCGCCCTTTCGAGCGGCGAGGCCGGGGGCGCCGCGAGCTCGGCCGCGATCACCGACGCGAACTGGAACACGATCAACCCCGAGGCCACCCGCCGGGCCCACCGCGGCCAGTCCGGAGCCCCTCCCGATGAGTCCGCATGATCCTGATCCACGTGGTCCCTCGCTTCGTTCGTCCGCACGACCAACCCGGCACATCTTCGGGGCGCATCCGGGAACAGATCGGCCGTTGGACCCCCGAACTGAACCCAAATCCCTCAAGACCCCTCTTTCCGCTATTTTGACATTTTGGCTTGCACTTGGACCGTGAGGGTTTTAGAATCTGGGAGTGTGAGGTAGAGTCTCTGGATTGCACGTGTGGGGCGAACGGGGTTGGATCTTGCGAATGAGTCGCCGGATTCTTCTCGGAAAGCCTCGCCGACGGCAGTAAGTTTGCGGGTTAGGTCAAGACAGTCAGTCACGCCTCTTCATTTGACGCACACCTCGGGAGAAACGACATGCAGGGGACGATCGCGATCCTGGTAGCCCTGAGCGGCCTGGGCTGCCACCACAAGTCACACGGCCATGCGGCCGTGGTCGAGTCTTGCTATTCGAGCTGCTACAGCTCCAGCTGCTACAGCAGCTCGTGCTACTCGAGCATGCCGGTCTCCCAAGTGGTCCTCCCGTCGAGCCAGTCGGTGGTCTACCCGATGGGCCAGTCGTACGCCTCGTGCTACAGCTCCAGCTGCTACAGCAGCTCGTGCTACTCCAGCTCCTGCTACAGCAGCGCGAGCTATGACAGCTGCTATAGCAGCTCGTGCTACTCCAGCGGCCACGGCCACGCGAAGAAGAAGCACGGCCTGTTCGCCGGCCTGTTCGGCCACAAGAAGAAGAAGGCCGCCGCCGCGTGCTGCGACCTCGGCGTGGTCGAGAGCTGCTACTCGACGCCGGTCTACGGCAGCTACACCCCGGCCTACACGACCGTGGGCTACCCCAGCAGCCAGACCATCTACAGCGCCCCCCAGAGCCCGACCTACTACGGCTCGGCCCAGGGCATGACCTCGGCCCCGATCGCGGCCCCGGCCACGACCCCCGCGGCGACCGACGCCACCCCGCCCCCGGCCGCTCCCGTGGCCCCGGCCGCCGAGCCCGTGACCCCGCCCTCCGCGCCCACCCCGGATGCCCCGGCCCCGGCTCCGGAAACCCCGGCCGCCCCGGCCCCCGCCCCGGACGCCCCGAAGCCCGGCTTCTGAAGCGTCTCCTGAGCAAGCCGCTGCACGAGACTGGACGCGAGGTGGTCGCCCTGATGAGCAGGGCGGCTGCCTCGACGTCATTTCCGGCCCCGCCGTCCTCCGCACGATCGCGCAGGGCCGCGGGGCTCTCCTTGCGCCGGGGGCCCTGAAAGCTCCCCGGCAATCGGCCTTTCACGCGAGGCGAAGGTGTTCTATAATTCCGCGCGGGGGGTCGGGATGGAATTGACCCCGCCCGCGCGTTCGCGCACCTTGGATTGAACCAGGAGGAACCACCGCCATGGAGGCGCTCATGAACCCCCTCGAACCGTCTACGGCGCTCACCGACATGGATTTCGACGTGCCCCCCGCCGACGACCAAGAGGGCCGCGACCGGTTCCTCCGGTGCTTCGGCGAGACGATCGGCCGCAAGTACGGCATCTACCGGATCCCCGAGACGCTCACCCTCTCGGTCGTGATCCCCGTGTACAACGAGGTCCACACCCTGCGCGACCTTCTGGCCAAGGTCCGCGCCGTGCCGATCAACAAGCAGATCATCCTCGTCGATGACTGCTCCAAGGACGGCACCCGCGACCTCCTGAAGCAGCTGGAGCAGACCGAGACCGACCTCACGATCGAATACCACAGCGTGAACCAGGGCAAGGGCGCGGCCCTGCGCACCGGGTTCGCCCTGGCCCGGGGCCAGCTGGTGATCGTGCAGGACGCCGACCTCGAATACGACCCCGCCGAGTTCCCCGCGCTCATCCAGCCGATCCTGGAGGGCAAGGCCGACGTGGTCTTCGGCTCCCGGTTCATCGGCGAGTCCCACCGCGTGCTGCACTACTGGCACAGCCTGGCGAACAAGTTCCTCACGCACCTGTCGAACATGTTCACGAACCTGAACCTGACCGACATGGAGGTCTGCTACAAGGTCTTCCGGCGCGAGGTGATCCAGAACCTCAAGCTCAAGAGCAACCGCTTCGGCTTCGAGCCCGAGGTCACGGCCAAGGTCGCCCGGTTCCACATGCCGCCCCTGGAAGGCCGCCCGGCGAGGCGTTGCCGCATCTACGAGATGCCCGTCAGCTACAACGGCCGCGACTACAACGAAGGCAAGAAGATCGGCTGGAAGGACGGAGTGCAGGCCATCTACTGCATCGTCCGCTACGCCTTCGCCGACTGACCGCCTTGACGGGAATCGTCCCCGGTCGGCTCTCGCGAGAATGTCCTGTTTCGTCGTCGATCCTCCCGACGGCGATCGGAGACGGCCCATGACCCCAGGGGAGGCTCGACTTCGAGCGGCCCTCCCCTGGGGATCGGGTCGCCACTCCTCGACGGAGCCGGCCAGGGCTCTCGACCCTCGATCGGGGTTCGCCGGGACCCCCCGGCTTTGCGGCCCTGCCGGCCCATTTCGGCAGGGGCCGAGACGTGTCCGGCGATTCGTGACATCCGCGACGGGCCGGTGTCCGCGGGCTCCGTTGCGCATCGCGCGACTCGACTGGGATCGGCATTTTGACGATAGAGTGAGAACTGGGTGCCGAATCCCCCCCTTCGGATGAACCTTTGCTCCAGGAAAACGTCTTTGCCAAAACCAGATTTGTGGACAAAAAGTCTGCCCCTGGCATTCGCGGCGATTCTGGCATTCGGCGCCGTGTCCTCCGAGGCCCTCGGCCAGCAGACGATCATCAACGTCCCTTCCGACGACCTCACGCCCAAGGGACAGCAGTTCGTCCTCCACGAGTCCGTAATCCTTCCCCGCAAGGCTTCGGGCGACTATCAGTCGACGAACTTCTACACCTTTGGCCTGAGCAAGCGGACGGAGCTGGCCGCGACGCTTTATAACGTCGATAACGCCGGTTCGAGCGACATGAGCCTGGGGCTTGGCTTCAAGTCCGTCTTCCCGGTCCTCCGCGAGCGTGCGCCGCTCATGCACACGAAGTGGACCGTGGGGCACATGGTCCCGATCTCGCTGCAACCAAGCTCCCCGTCGGTCGGCTTCTTCTCCTACAGCCACCTGGCGTTCGACATCCCCAACACGGATCTCCGCCTGCTCGGCGGGGTCGCCGGAGGGTCGAGGAACGTGTGGGGGGAGACCACCGCCAGCGCGATCGCGGGCGTGGAGTATCCGCTCACCGATCACCTGTCGTTCACGGGAGAGTGGTTCTCGGGGACGCACAACTTCAGCGGGCTGATCCCGGGCTTCACCTACCACAACGACGACCTGATCGTCGTGGGAGGCTTCAAGATCCCGAATAACTTCGAACCCAGGGACTACGGGGTCGTCCTCGAGCTCGGCCTCTTCTTCGGTGGAAAAGCAGGCGACGGGCACGAGGAGGAAGACGAAGACGAGGCCCCGAGGCATTACGGGACGAGGCCACCCCGCCGCAACCGCCCAGGCCGTTACTGAAGTAAAGGGGGCTACGGTCCAAAGGGGGGTCAGGTGCAATTTTGGCTTTCGAACGCGAAGTCGCCATAGAACACGGCAAACTTGCTCCCTGAGGATTCGTCGGTCATGCGTCCGATCCTCGGGCGTTAATATTGTACCTCACCCCTTTGGGGTCTCCTGGCGTGTAGACGGGATCGTCGTGGCCTTGACGCTGGCCTGAGGGGCCCGGCTCCACTACCATACCTGGGCTCCGCCTGCGTTTGCGGTTTGATCCAGGAGACCCCCCATGACCTCTCGCCTTCGTGGTTTGCTTGCGATGCTCGTGCTCTCGACCGGCGCCGTCGCCCTGGCCCAGGATGCTCCGCCGAAGGACCAGCCCACGGCGAAGGCCAAGGCGCGTCGGCCAACTCGACCGACTCACAACGAATCCGACCGCACCTATCAGGGCCGCGAGATCGCCGAGGTCATGAGCTACCTGGGCGCGGACTGGCTCGTGAGGCCCGAGCGCGAGCAGGAAGAACAGCCCGAGGCCATGCTCGATGCCCTGAAGCTCAAGCCCGGCGACGTCGTGGCCGACATCGGCGCGGGCGTGGGTTATACCAGCGTCCGCATGAGCAAGCGCGTGGGGGAGAAGGGCACGGTCTATGCCACCGACGTGCAGCCCCAGATGATCAAGCTCCTGCGCGAGAATTTGAAGACGATGGGCGTGACCAACATCAAGCCCATCCTCTGCACGCCCACCGACCAGAAGCTGCCCGAGTCGGCCGTGGACCTGGCGATCATGGTGGACGTGTACCACGAGTGCTCGGACCCCGAGGCCACGCTCAAGGGGATCCGCAAGGCCCTGAAGCCGGGGGGCCGCCTCGTGCTCGTGGAGTTCCGCGCCGAGGACCCCGACGTGCCCATCAAGCCCGAGCACAAGATGACCGTGGCCCAGGTCAAGAAGGAGATCGAGCCCCAGGGCTTCGCCTTCAAGGAGCTGCACGACTTCCTGCCCTGGCAGCACATCATCATCTTCGAGAAGAGCAAGGGCGAGCCGGCCAAGGCCGAAGCGGGCGAAGTGAAGAAGGAGCAGTGAGGGAGGGCAAGCGACTTGTTGCCGACGTTGGCCGATGGTGCCACGATGCGAACCAGGTCGAGCCGGGGCGTGGCGGAAGACCCCTCACCCTGACCCTCTCCCCGCGTGCGGGGAGAGGGGACCAGAAGAAGATCCCTCAGCTTGACCCTCTTCGCGCGTGCGGAGAGAGGAGAGGAGTTCAGCGGAGAGGGAGCGGGACGTCACTGGGTCTTCCGATTACTTGACGGCCTTGACCGGGACCTGGACTTCCCACAGGCGCTGGGCGCTGGGGGTCATCGGGCCGTGGTAGCCGAGGCTTCGGGGCGGGCCGTCGGCCTGCCACTCCGCCTTGTGCTCCTCGATCCACTCGTTGAGCCTGGCCACGCCGGCCCGCATGCCCTCGTCGCTCATGTCGCCCTGGTAGCCGAGGCAGACGAATTTCTGCTCGGGGTGGTCCAGGACCTCGATCATGGCGCTGTCTCGGCCGGTCTTGCCCTGCTTGGGGGAGCGGTAGAGGAACTCCATGGTGACCTCGCCCTTGGCGCCCGGGGTCTCGACCATCTTCGGCGTCTTGAAGGTGTTGATCACCGGCGCGGTCATCGCGATGTCGTTCTTCTGGATGTGGTTGAACAGGGGGAAGAACATCATGTTGCCCGACCGCGTGGTGGCCTTCTCGACGGTGGCCACGGCCGATCGGTAGGCGGGGTAGGTCTTCACCTCGACGGTGCCGGGCTTGGTGGCGTCGGGGAAGCCTTCGGGCAGGGGGGCGTCGCCGTCCGCGGCCTTGGGTTCCACTTGCTTCGCCTCCTGCTTCGGCTCGTCTGCGCGAGAGGGGATCGTCAGGAACGTGGTGAAGATCGCGAGTCCCAGGGCGAAGGTCGGCAGGCGCATGGGCGAGGGTCCTGAATCGGGCGAAAAGGGGGATCCCGGGGGGGATTTCGGGTCGTACCTTATGTGGTAGTCGGGCCGGGCGTGTCGTCAAGAGATCTTGCGACGACCGATCCGTCCCGTTGATTGACGACGCGATCGCGCGGCGATTACACTTCCTTGGAGAAGCACGGCGATTGCGAGGTCGCCGCGCGGTCCCGATGTCCCCCCGACGAAGGCCCCGCCATGTTCCGATGGCCCGACAACTGGTTGACCGTCACCCTGGCCTACGGGCTGGTGTTCGTGGGATTCCCCGCGCTTTGCGTTCTGAGCTATCTCTGGGTTCGAGGAGCGTTTTGATGCCGATCCGCCCGTACAGTTCCCTGGTCATCATGGGGATGATCGCCCTGGGCTTCTACGCCCTGATTCTGGAGGGCGGAGGGCTGATCGGCTACCTCAAGGCGCGCAGCAAGCCGTCGCTGATCGCCGGGCTGGTCAGCGGGTTCATCGCCATGCTCAGCCTCATGCTGATCTTCCTGGGCTGGCTCGTGCCGGGGTTCCTGATCTCGTTCGCGCTCGCCCTGATGATGTCCGTCACCTTCGCGATCCGCTACCGCAAGACGGGCAAGATCATGCCCTCGGGCATGCTCGCGGTGATCAGCCTGTTCATGGTCGTCCTGCTGGGCGTGATCATCCTCCAGAACCGTCAGTGAGAGGGCCGGGCCTCAAGGAGCTTCGCATGGAGACGATCGTCCCCATCGAGAACCGCGCCCGCCTTGAGCCCTCGGACCTCGCCCGGTTCGACGCCCTGCTCGTCCAGCATTCGGTCAAACACGCCCTCGAATGGTTGCTGAAGCACGCCCCGCCGCTCGCCCCGACCGAGATGGTGACCCAGGACGAATACAGCCACGACATCCTGGTGGCCTACCCGGGCTCGCTCTGGCTGGTGTACGACTCGACCTGATTCGGCGTGGTGACGGCGGTCGCCGTCTGGGACCACCGGCCCTCGGCCGACGAGTTGCTCGCGGCTCGCCTCGAACGCGGATGGACGCCCACGTCGACCGCCACGATCGACGGCCACGTGGTCCTCGGGCATGCCGCCTGTCTGGCGGATCGCCATCGAGATTGAGCTTCATGATTTTCGTGAGTTCGCCCAATTCTCCAGTGGGGCGGGCGTCCCTGCCCGCCTGAATCTGTTTCTTTTGGGCGGGCAGGGACGCCCAATGGCATTTACTTTAATCCTCGCTGATGCGAGGATTGGCAGATTGCGACCTTTGGGCGAGTCGTTTCCCGAACTATGAGGGGCGAATTGTCTCCCCCAGATTGCTCAGGATGCTTCTAACCCCATAAGCAGTCGTTAAAGTAAGTGCCATTGGGCAGGGACGCCCGCCCCACTGACGGAAGCGTTACGCTCTGAGCGAGACTTGCTAACCCATCCGACTCCAGCACGACACCCAGCCCAGGTTCCGCCCCACGTAGCGTGACGCCCTGGGGTATTCTTCGATGATCGACTCGGGCACGACCAGCGATTGCTCCTCGGCGAGCGTCCAGCCGGCGGATTCAAAAATCCGGCGGTAGTCGTCGAGCGTGCGGTGGATCGTGGCGATGGGGCGCCTCACGCCGGTCTGGGGGTCGATGAAGCGGGCGCGCTGGCCCTCGGCGGTGCGGTCGGGGTGCAGCGCGGAGACCAGGCAGCGGCCTCCGGGCTCGACCGCGCGGGCGACCTCGGCCATGACGGCCTGGAGGTCGTCCACGTGCTCGGCCACGAGCCCCAGGACCGCCAGGGCGAACTGCCCGTCGGCAAAGGGCAGGGGGCCGGGCAGGGCGTGCTGCACGAACGAGACCGCCCTGCCGTGGAGCTTCGTGCGGGCCCTGGCCATCATCTCGGGGCTCTGGTCGATGGCCACGACCCGCGCCCCGGCCTCCGCCAGCGCGAGCGTGAGCCGGCCCGTGCCGCACCCCACGTCCAGCACCGATCGGCCTCCCACGCGGCCGAACAGGGCCCTCATCGCGGGCCCTTCCAGCGCGATCAGAGGGTTGCCGTCCTCGTCATAGCAGGGGGCCCAGGCGGCGTATCCGTCGCGGGGCGAGAACTCATCGTCCGCTTCAAGAATCGGTGGATGGGCGTTCATGGTGGACAGATTATCGTGGCGACCACGGCAACGCCAGAGAATTTTTGGGAGGAAAATGACGGGATGCGTTTCGCGCAAGGAGGCAGAAGGCGCCGGGTCAGGAAAGGATTCGCCCTTTTCTCTGCGTCCTCCGCGTGTCTGCGTGAAACGTCCTGTCTTCCGAAAGCCGCTCCGCCGCTTTAGGATGGCCGTCTCGCGGATCCGCCCGATCTTCTCCTGTCTTTCCGAGGTCTTCGGATGTCTCACGGACTGCCCGCTCTCTGGCCCTTGATCCTGGTCGCCGCGCCTTCGGCCGTGATGGCGGCCGCCGACTCGCCCTCGCCCCAGACGACCCTGAAGTTCGAGGTCCGGTTCGCCCGGAACCTGCCCTCGCGGTCGGGAAGGCTCTTCGTGGTCCTGGGCCGGGGGGAGGGACGCGAGCCCCGGTTCGGGCTCGGCCAGACGGGCATGGACGCCTCGCCCGCCCTGGCCCGCGACGTGGACGTTCTAGGTGATGGCGTATCCGCGGTTCTGGACGTTTCTTCCGCGGTCTTTCCGCTGGACAACCTGGGCCAGCTCCCCGCGGGCGATTATCTCGCCCAGGCGGTCCTGCACACGAACCCCGACATCAACACGCCCAACGCCCCGGGCGACCTCTACGGCAAGCCGGTGAAGGTGACGATCGACCCGGCGAAGGGGGGCACCGTGGCGCTGGAGCTGGACACCCAGCTCCCGGACGAGACGCTCCCGCCCGAGACCGACCTGGTGAAGTACGAGAAGTTCGAGTCGAAGCTCTTGAGCGACTTCTACGGACGCCCGATCTTCCTGCGGGCCGGGGTGATCCTGCCCCGCGACTTCGACCGCGAGCCGACCCGCCGCTATCCCCTGCGGGTGCACGTGGGCGGGTATGGTTCGCGCTACACGGGCGTAGGCGGGCGGATGCGTCCGGGGTCGTCGTCGCGGGCGGCGTGGATGGCCGACGACGCGCCCCGCCTGATCTTCCTGCACCTCGACGGCGCGGGGCCTCTGGGCGACCCCTATCAGGTGAACTCGGCGAACCACGGCCCCTATGGCGACGCGGTCACGAAGGAGCTGATCCCCTACATCGAGGCCAAATATCGCGGCATCGGCACGGGCGAGTCGCGCGTGGTGGACGGAGGGTCGACCGGCGGTTGGGTCTCGCTGGCGCTCCAGGTGTTCTACCCCGACTTCTTCAACGGGTGCTGGTCCTCGTGCCCCGACGGCGTGGACTTCCGCGCCTTCCAGCTCGTGAACATCTACGACGACAAGAACGCCTACGTGAACGCCGAAGGGTTCGACCGCCCCGCCTGCCGGTTCCGCTCGGGCGACGTGAAGTACACCATGAAGCACGAGCTCCAGATGGAGAACCTGCTGGGCCAGGGGGACAGCTGGGCCATGTCGGGCGGGCAGTGGGGCGCCTGGAACGCGACCTACGGGCCGAAAGGCAAGGACGGCAAGCCCGTCCCGCTTTGGGATCCCAAAACCGGCGCGATCGACCGCTCGGTGGTCGAGCACTGGAAGGGATACGACCTGAGGCGCCACCTTGAGGCCAACTGGAAGACGATCGGCCCGAAGCTCGCGGGCAAGATGCACATCTACGTGGGCGAGTCCGACGACTTCTTCCTGAACAACGCCGTGCACATGCTTGAGGCCTCGCTGTCCAGGGTCTCGCCGCCGTTCCAGGGCGTGATCCGCTACGGCCCCGGCCAGGGGCATTGCTGGTGCGAGATCAGCGACGACGAGATGATGAGGCAGATGGCGAAGGCCACGGCGGCGTCGCAGGCGAAGCAACCGTAGAAAGGGGCGTCATGACGACCTCATCAGGACGCCCCCTCCTGGGGCCGGCGATCCTCGCCCGGTGGAGGAACCTGCGCCTGCGCGTGCGAGTGGCGATCGCGCTGATCCTGGCGGGGATCTGCGCGGCGGCGGGCTTCCTGGCCTTCCGCTCGGGGGCCGAGACGTGGCCCCCCCGTCGGGTCATCATCGGCTCGGGCCCCGCCCGGCCGCTGGCGTTCTCGCCCGACGGCGCGGTGCTGGTCACGCACGACGCCGTGGGGCTGTCGGGCTGGGACCCGGTCTCGGGCACCATGATCGGCCGGTGGGAGGGGCTGAGCGAGCGACGGGGGTCGCGCGGGGTCTTCCGCGGGGAGTTCACGCCCGACGGCCGATCGTTCTTTGTGCTCTCGCGGTCGGCGAACGCCCCGTCGAGCCCGATGGGCGTCCACACGATCGACCCGGAGACGGGGCGGGGGCTGGTCTCGATCTCGCTCGACCAGTCCGGCTGGATCGGGCACGCGATCTCGCGGGACGGCAGCAGCCTGAGGGTCGTCACGATCGGCCCCCAGGACACGAGGGTGGCCGACGTGCACCTCCAGACCGGGCAAAAAATCGCGATCCGTCCCGTGACGATCCCCTCGGTCGGGTTCCCGAACGCGGTGTCGCCCGACGGCCGATACCTGGCGCTCGCGCAGGCCCAGGCTCAGGGGGGCGCGAAACCGGGGATCTCGTCGGATGTGCTCGTGTGGGACCTCGACCTCGACCGCCAGGCGTTCCGGATCGCGGGGACGGCGAAGGTCTCGGGCCTGGGGTTCTCGCCCGACGGCAAGACCCTGGCCGTGGGGCGGGAGGCCCGCGGGTTCGATCTGCTCGACCTGTCCACCGGGGGCCCCATCGCCACCTACACGCCGCACCCGACCGATTACGACGCGCTCTCCTTCGCCTTCAGCCCCGACGGCTCCACGATCGTGTCGACCGGCCAGTGGATCCGCACCGGCTGGGGCGTGGGGTCGGCGAAACGGCTGATCGCCGGGCACCTCCGCGACCCGAGCTGGCTCCCGCCCGCGGACCTGGCGGTCCTGAACGTCAGGACCGGGCGAGTCCTCGGTCACATCCCGGCCGAGGGCCGCGTGACGTTCTCGCCCGACGGCAAGACCCTCGCCACCGCCCACCCCGAAGGCAAGATCCGCCTCCGCGACATCCCGCCGCCCTGACCACGTCGTGCATCCCGTCGAGATCCTGTCGCGGCCCGCCGAGAAACACCCCATGCCCGACCCCTCAACGCAACCCACCGGAGGGCTGGCGATCCGCTCCCGCTGGAGGGGCCTGGGCTCACCCGCGCGGATGGCGATCGTCGCGGCCGTGGTCGTCTCGCTCGTGATCGGCGGGGGCCTGGCCTACCGGTGGTGGACGTCGTGGCCTCCGAGGTTGATCTTGACGGGGGATCCCACTGCGTCCAATCTCGTCCCTCTGGCGTTCTCGCCCGATGGGTTATGGCTCGCCACGACCGACGATGTGGGCTTGTACCTCTGGGACGTGAAGTCAGGGCAGAGGCGTGCCCGGTGGCCAGTCCCTCCGGGCCGCTCGGTCTTCGAAGGCGTGTTCTCCCCCGATGGTCGGACCTTCGTCGCATTAACATTTGAAACCTCAAAAAATACAAAGCCCTTGGAAATTACGCTCATCGATACGCGTTCGGGAGCGATCCGCGCGACGGTCCCGTGCGACCAGATCGGCTGGCTCGGTCAGGCGTTCTCCCCGGACGGCAACACCCTTCGGGTGGTCACCACCGGGCAACCGCCGGGCACACACGTTGTGGACGTGGATCTGGAAAGCGGGGAGGCGGTGGGGATTCGTCAACTCGCGGGGCTGCCCTCGCCCCACGCCGATTCGGTCTCCCGTGATGGACGGCTCCTGGCTTCGGCGTTCCGCGAGACCGGTTCCGGGCCGATGGATGTGGCCCTTGTGTGGGACCTCGACGCCGACCGGGAGGCCTTCCGGATGTCGTCGTTCCCCGCAGAGCCCACCGCCACGGGGTTCTCGCCTTCCGGCAAGACGCTCGCGCTAGGGATCGAGGCACGGGGGATCGAGCTCCGCGACGTATTCTCGAAGGAGGTCATCGCCCGCTATTCGCCCCATCCCTCCGACTACGACTCGCAGAGCCTGGCCTTCAGCCCCGACGGCGAAACGATCGTCTCGCTCGGCTACTGGTCCCGCTCGGGCATCAACCTGAACACCGGCCGACGACTCGTCGCGGGCCATCTCGGGGATCGATGGATGCCAACCACCGACCTGGTCGCGATCGACCTCAAGGGCGGGCGGATCCTGGGTCGCCTCGCTTCCGAGGGGAGGCCCGTCTTCTCGCCCGACGGCCGGACCCTGGCGACCTGCCACGTGGACGGCTCCGTGCGCCTGCGGGATGTGCCCTCGCGATGAGAATTGCACCGGCCGTGGTCGTGCCGTATCCTGTTCGGAGCTAACCGGGTGCCACTGGTGGCTTGCCCACCAG
>JANOBY010000112.1:0-5773 GCA_031411935.1 Planctomycetales bacterium
CCGGCCTGAACGAGGCGCAGACCGCCGTGAACGTCCGCAACGTCTCGGGCGGATACCTCATGGCCCTGTACAAGTACGACACGAAGAGGCGCGGGATCTTCACGCCCTATGCGCGGTTCCAGCATTATCAGGGCGGGTATCGATCGGTGCCCAACGCACCCTTCGGCTACCACGACCAGTGGGACCTGGGCATCGAGTGGCAGATCCGCAAGGAGATGGAGCTTGTGGTCGAGTACAGCCTGATCGACGGCGTGAATCTGACCAGCAGCGACGACCCGGGGTTCCTCTCCTACCGCAACTTCGACGGCAGCGTCCTGCGGACCCAGTTCCAGATCAACTACTGACCGCGACCCGGAGGCCGTCGCCGGTCGAGGCTTGGCCCGGCCCCCGGATCGGTTAGACTGGCCCCCAGAGCGCTTTTCGATCGCGAGCGGCGAGCCGTCCCCCATGTCCCAGCCGTCCCCCCATCCCGGCGTCAATGCCTGCCTGGTGCTTCATGGACTGGGCGGCGGTCCTTACGAGGTCGAGCCCCTGATCCGGGCCCTGGCCGGGGCCGGCGTGCGGGTCTCGGCGCCGATCTTGCCGGGCCACGAGGGGCCGGGGCCGGTCATGCCCGCGTCCCGGTGGGAGGACTGGGCGGCGGCCTCCGAGGCGGCGTTTGACGAGCTTGCCGCCGGGGGAGGGCCGGTCGGGGTGCTCGGCTTCTCGACCGGGAGCACCCTCGCCCTGCGGCTGGCGGGCGTGAGGCCGGTGGCCCGGCAGGTCCTGCTCGCGCCGTTCCTGGCCATCCGATACAGCGGGCTCGTCCCCTTGCGGCCGGCGAGCTACCTGAGGCAGATCGCCCGCGTGATGCCCAACCTGCCCCGGCGTCCGGCGGCGGTGCGCGACCCTCGGGTGCGTCGTGAGCTGAAGGGAGTGTCGCCCTTCCTCACCTTCAGCCTCGCGGCCACGCTCAGCGCCCTGGAATTGATCGAACGGGTCAAGCCCGCGATCCCCGCGATCAGGACCCCGACCCTCATCCTCCAGGGGGCCCGGGACACCGTGGTCGAGCCGGCCAACGCCGCGTGGCTGCATCGTCACCTGGGATCGGCGGAGAAGGGGCTGACCTTCCTGCCCAGATCCGACCACCTCGTGGCGCTCGACCACGACCGCGACCGCGTGGCCGAGGAGACGATGGCGTTCCTGCTCCCTTCCGCGTCGGACGAACCGCGATGACACCCCCTGGACAGACTCCATGACCACCGAAACCTCGGCGGGGCTCGGCAAGATCGAGAATCAGATCGAGGAACGCTACGGAGTGAACCGGGGGCTGATTCTGGCGGTCGGGCTCGGCTGCGTGGCCCTGGGCGTGGTGGCCGTCGCGCTCCCGCTCCAGCTCTTCGGCGGGATGATCCGCCTGCTGGGCGGGCTCTTGCTGGCGGCCGGGGGGCTCAAGGCGTTGCAGCTCCTGCTCGGGCGGCGGTCGGAAAGCTCGCTGAAGCGGGGCTGGCCCGCGATCCTCGGGCAGGTGGCGATCGACCTCGCCATGGGCGGCGTGCTGATCGTGGACTGGAAGGGTTCGACGCACGTGATGGTCCTGGCGCTCGGCGTCCTGTTCCTGGTCGAGGGGGGGATCCTCCTGTTCGTGGGGTTCCGGTCGCCGTCGTGGCGGTCGCTGGTCTCGCTCGGGATTTGCGGGGCGTTCACGCTGGCGGTGGGCGCGGTGCTCTTGCTGGGGCTGGTCGAGAACCCCCTGCGGTGGGCCGGGGTCCTCGTGGGCATCAAGCTGATCGCCTTCGGCCTGACGATGATGGGCATTTCGCTCACGTCGTCACGCCAGGAATCGTCGCTCGTGTACGGGACCGACCCGATCGAGCCCGAGGCGGGCAACCTCTACGCGGTCTACTTCGGCACGGCGTTCCACCTGGGCGTGTACCTGGGCGGGGACCGGGTCGTGCACTACCTCAACGATAATCATGTCTACAAGGTCACGTGGAAGGAATTCCTCGCGGGCCGGTACCCGCTGCTGTGGACCTACCCCGACATCCCGCCCGAGCCCCTGGAGGTCATCGAGGCCACCGCCCTGGCCGAAGTAGGCAAGACCTACCCCTACAACCTCCTCACGTTCAACTGCGAGAACTTCGCGATCTTCTGCAGGTCGGGCGGCAAGACGAAGACCTCCATCTACGCGCAGACGACCGGAGGCGTGACGACGGTCGAGCTCCACCCGCTGGTGGGCGCGGTGGCCGAGCTGAACCTGCGGGCCGCGGAGTGGCTGGCGTTCCAGTTCGGCGTGACGTGGGGCAAGCGGATGTCGCTCACGGTCCGCCGCCTCGGCGCCTCGGTGACGACCTAGCTCATCACCCGGGGCAACCGCAAGGCGAGATCCTCGCCGCCGAACTCGCCCGCGGGGCCCGGCGTGGGATAAGATGGACGGGCCGAGGGGGCCTCCATGACGGACGACCAGTTCCGGGTTCTGAAAAGCGTGCACGCCGCTGTCTCGGCCGTGGCCGACCGCTTCGGGTCGGAGGCCACCTCCTCGGGGCTGGTCCTGCCGACCCGCACGCCCTCGCTGGCCGAAGCCTGCCGCGAGTGGTTCCCTTCGACGTACACGGTCCACCCGCTGGGCTTCGAGGCCTTCGCCGCCCGGTATGCGAAGCCCGCCGACGAGCCCGCCATCCACCGGTTCGTCACGCTGGCCCGGCACCTCCAGCCCGAAGCGGCCTACCTCGCTCCTCACGGATTCGACCGCGACGCCCATTCCCGAGGCGCCTTCTTCCTCGCGATCTACCTCGACGCCCTGGAGGCCATGGGAACGCGGGCGGTGATCGCGTTCGAGCGCGTGGAGACCTGACCCGGGCTTTCCTCCCGACACCTGCCGCATCGGATCCCATCCGGTCAGGCGGAAGGCGGCCCGAATCCGGGTGGGACTTCATGGGCCCAGCCCACGCATTGGGGGATCAACCTCGTGCGGTCAGGACCTTGATCGCCTCCAGATCGTGGGCCACCGCGCTCGAGAGGTTCGTGGGCGAGGTCGATGACTTCTTCGCCCGCGAGATGACCATCCGGAATTCGCTCACGTACACGGCGCCGCCGATCTTCTCCTTCTGGACGAACGTCAGCTCCTGGCCATTCCTGGTGAAGTGGGTGTGCACCCGCGAGCCGGTGGCGGGCGGAAGTTGGAGGCCATAGAGGGGCTTGTTCGTGGAGGCCGGCAGGCGGTTCACCCGGCCTTGCAGGTTGCGCCGGAAGGCGAAGATCGCCGCGTTGCGGTCCGCGGCGGTCCCCTTGCCGTGGATCTTCAGGTCAAAGGAGGCCCGGTAGACGTTCCGGCCCTGGCGGAAGGCGGCGTCGTAGGCGAAGCCCTTCTTGCCGGGGAGAAAGGACTGGCCGAGGACGAAGTCGATCGCAGGGCCGCTGGCGTGGCCCGTGACCATGCGGCCGATCTTGTCCTTGCCGAGCTCGGTGAACCAGAGCTCGCCGTCGGGCCCGATGATCACGCGGTGCTGGATCGCGTCGGCGGTGGGGATCGCGAACGGGGTGACTGTCCCGTCGGCCTCCACGCGGCCGATCTGGTCGGGCGTGTTGTACTGGACCCAGAGCGTGCCCAGGCGGTCATAGGTGAGGGCGGCGGCCTTCGCATCGGACGGGTTCAGGGGGAATTCCTGCACGCTGCCCGAGGTCATCACGGTGGCATAGGCGTGGCCGGCCTCCTCGCTGACCACGGCCACGCCGTCGGGGCGGACGAACACCGCGATGGGGCGGGCGTTGCCTGCCGGGCCATACTTCGAGGGCAAAGGGTACTCGGTCAGGGCGCCGTCGGGAGTGATCCGCCCCACGCGGCTCGTGAGGAGGTCGGTGAAGTACATCGAGCCGTCGGGCGCCTCGTCGATGTAGATGGGGAAGTTCCCGTTCATCGACGGGTCGGGGTTCACGTTCCGGACGGGCAGGTCGTAGAGCTTGAAGGATTTGTTGGCAGGGTTGAAGTAGCCGACCAGGTTCCCCTCACGCCCGGTGAACCAGACCTTGCCGTCGCGGGCCACGGTCAGCCCGTGGGGGTGCGAGTCGGGCGAGGGGATCGGGTAGTTCGCCACGATCTTGCCGTCCAGGTTCATCCGCGAGATCGTGTTCGCGTACTCACGCGTGAACCACAGACGCCCCTTGCTGTCGAACTTGATGCCGTGGGGACCGCTGCCCTCGCCGGTGGGGTAGAAGGTGAACTTGCCGTCGTAGGTCATCCGGACCACGCGGTCCTGCAACTGCTGCGTGAACCAGAAGTTGCCGTCGGGGCCGACCACGATCTCGTGAGTACTGCCCAGCTTCGGGCCCGGCACGCTGATGTCGTAGCTCGACCCCACGGGCTCGGCGGGCAGCGATCGGCCGAGCGCCGCCTTCACGGAGGCCCCGCTCAGCAGGGCCCTCGGTTCGAGGGGACCGTCGCCCAGCGAAGGGAGGAACCGCCGCGACCTGCGCGAGAAACGAGGAAGAAGAGACATCGCGGGATCCCCTGACGTGTGGCCGTGGCGGTCGTCGGTAAGCACGATTCCATTCGCTTCCTCATGGCGTACGTATCCTAGCACACGCTACATATGTGGGTGGCGAGGGGCCCAAGGTCCCCGGGTCGATCGACAAAAGGTTCGCGGTCCACGATGGAGACACACAAAATCAGAGAAGTCCATGACGTCAAAGGAACCGCGGCGTCTCCTTTCTCCCGATCCGAGGCACTTGCCCGGCCATTCGCCGTGCGGGACGGGGAGGATATGGCGGTCGATCTCCACGCGAGGCCCTTTTGGCTTTCGTCCATCCTTCGTCTGGCGGTTCGAGCAGGTGTGGAAGTCCGCTTGCACCCCGAAGCCTGTCGCGGCGAGCGGACGGCTTGTCGCTCCGGAGGCCTCATGCAGCCGGCCCGCGGCCTGCCGGGTGCCCGGGGCGGATCGGGTCGCGGGTGGGGCGGCCGATCGCGGCGTCGAAGGTGGCCGATGCCGTTCGGAAGGCCCTCCACCCGATCCACCCCAGGGCGATCGTTGAGGCCAGGGCCGCGGCCATCACGATGCATGCGGCGGAGGTGTCGGGGATTCCTGCCGTGGTGAAGAGGGAGGGGGCCTTCCCGCGACCCAGGTCGAGGACATCCTCGTACGAGACCTGGGCGACCCACGCATTGAACGGCGAGGCCAGCGTGCCCGCCAGGGCGCTGGCCGTGCGGGGCAGGACGAACGGGACCGCCCCCAGGCAGAGCACCAGGAGCACCGGGCCGACGACCCGCTCGGTCGCCTTCGCTCGCGTGGCGAGACGCACCGAGGCCGAGACCCCAAGCGCCCCCACCGACGCCGAGGAAACGGCCAGGATCCCCACCGAGGCCAGGAAGCCCAGCGGGTGCAGGCTCCCGGCCAGCAGCCCCACGATCCAGAGTCCGAGGATCAGCGTGAGGAGCAGCCGGGCCTTCCAGATCGTCCCGAAGAGCTTGCCGCGAAGGATTTCCAGGCCGGAAAGCGGCGTGGCGATCAGGCCGAGCCAGGTGTCCCGCTCGCGCTCCTGGGCCACGCTCTCGGCCCCCATCCCGGCGATCGTGAGCAGGAGCATGGCCTGCATGACGCTCGTGAGCCCCCGCAACACCACGTTGAGCTCCTGGCGAGCATGGGGCGGCGGGGCGGCCGAGATCGAGGGCACGAGCTTGCCGACGACGACCCTCACGAGCACCGACGTGTCCAGCGGGCCCGTCGTTTGCGCCCCGTAGCCCTCGCGCAGGAGTTCCCGGAAGGCGGGCACCACGAACCACGACAGCCCGTACAGGAGC
>JANOBY010000113.1:0-4791 GCA_031411935.1 Planctomycetales bacterium
CCCGAGGTCCTGGAGGACGGGGCCGAACTCGGTCGTCCCATGGGCCCGTCAACCCCTCCAGGGTCAGGGGAGATGAGTCTTCCCGGATCGAGTTCCGGCTCCGGCACCCGATCCGCACGTTGACCAGGCCTCCTCCGCCGACTTGGGGAAAGGCCCGCTCCCCCCGGCGATCGCAGCCGGTGGCCGTCGCGATACTTTAGGAGCAGGAGTGGGGCCTCCGGGCCTCATCCGGCTCCTTGACAATCGGGACCATCTCCACGGGCTCGGCCCGCCGAGGAGGAAGTGGCCATGCGCGAAAATGTTATTTTGCAGAACGAACCCAATGGGGATGTCCGGACGAGTGCAGTTGATCTTCTGGAAGCGATTTCCGGAAAACGACTTACGGACCAGACACTGGGGTAAGTTGAGGTCCCGGCCACCTGAAAACGAAGCCAAAACGAACCCAAAACGAAGCCAATTTTGGGCCCTCAGAGGGAAAACGAACCCATTCCCGCCGAGGTTCAGGCGGTCATGCATCGACATCGGCTAGGACTTCGCGAGCCTGGCAAGCTCCTCCCGACAGCAGAGGCCCGCGTCGGGGACCCTGGATCGCGTGCCCTTTTCGAGAAGACTCTTCCACTGGCCACCCTTCCCGGCGCGAACCGAGATCCGACCCACGCGCGTGGTAAGTCCTTGCTTGATCGGCAGGTCTGCGTTCGAGAGGACGAAGGCTTCCCACTCGGCCCAGGCCTGCGGCCAGTTGCCCTTGTCCATGCTCATCTGGATGGAGGCCACGTGCGAGCGGAGGAGGGACTCATTCGCCCGGGGGCTCCGCTCCTTGGGCGGGATCTCCTGAATCTTCGCCACGGCCTTCAAGCTTTTGGGGAGACCGAGGCTCCAAAGATCCAGCAGCAAACCATCGAACTTGAGCTTGCTGGCCGGAGACAGGGACGCACGGCGGATCTTCAGCACGGCCTGCTCGACGGCATCGCGGCGGCGATTCGCGGCAGCATCGAGGAAGGTCGAGGTCGTGGCCCAGGCGAGACGATCCTCCTCGGTCGCCTTGGCCGACGGGGCCGTCTTTTCCTGGAGGACGATCCACGGGGCCTTGACCGCAGGCCCTTCCAGTCGCGGCCTGTCGTGCGCCCGCTTGTCGATCCGGAAGAGCGGGTCGCCGAGGAGGTGCAGCCGCCAGGGAGTCCCGAAGGCGGGGTTCTCCTCGGGGAGAAGACGAACCGCGGCGGCGATCGGGATCCGGTCCTTCAGCAGGGACAGGACGAGGCTGGGCGTGCGGAAGGCCTGGATGTAGGGCTCATTCAACGAGCCGAAATAGAGATAGGCGCCGCCCGCAAGCCACGAACCCGCAAGCGTCTTGGGATCTCGAGGATATGCGGCCGAGTAGCTGTGATTCATGATCACCACGGTCGGACGAGTCGGCGGGACATCGACCCAGAAGCCCTCCTCGCCCCGATCGATGCCGAACATGGTGGGGGTACCTCGCGAGTTGATGTAAACAAGCGAGAAGGGATTCGAGGCCTTGAGGGCGTTGTGCCAGGCCGAGAGCAAGGCGTTGGGGCTCGCGATCGTCTCGACCTTCATCATCTCGGAGGCCGAAGCGGCCGCGGCCTTCATGAGGTAAGGCTGGAACGGGGCATCACTCGCGCTGTAGGCGTCAAAGAGCAGGGCCGAAGAGGGTTGCAGGAAGAGGCTGCACATGGCGCGATAGACGCTCTGGGCGGCGTTCCCCTCCAGCCGGCCCGCGAAGGCCCAGCGCTTTCCGGTGGTGAAATCCCGGCCGATCATGTCATCGAAGGCGGCCTCGCCTTCGCGAACGACCTTGCCGGTCAGGTTGTATCGGGACGGGTAATCCGCCGCGAGGGTGAGGAAGTCGCAGTCATCGCCCAGCGTCCCATGGCGAGGGGCGACCTCGGCGACGACGGCCTCCAGCTCCCGGGCCAGAGCGACCGCCTCGGTCATGTTGGGCTTGTCCTGACCGGAGCTCTTCGTCTCCCAGCGAACCAGGGGCTGGAATCGACCGGCCGCCAGGGCGACGGCACCGGCAAGGCTCTCGCTCGTGGAGGCGGAAAGGACCACGCCGGGCGGAGTCGATCCAAGGGATTTGGGAAGGATCCGGCCTTGCTGGCTCGGCGCGGCGCTAGGGGATCTCTCCCCTGACTTCAGCCAGGACTGTTCGACGGCCCTTGCGGCCTCGTCCCAGAGTCTTGCAGCCGGGGGTTTGGAGATCTTGGGCAGGAACCGGACGACCCGCCTGGGGGCAAAGTCGCGAAGAAACTTGGGAACCAGCTCCATGTCCTCGATGAGGATGGGGAACCAGGTTTCCGAGTCCCACTCGGTCATCGCCTCGAGAAACGTAGGGACGTCGGGCACGATCACCACCTGGTCGATCACCGTCCGAGTCGGGCCCCTGCGGCCTTCCCAGGCAGAGGAAGCACGCTTCAGGCTCTCCAGGCGAGGGTCGAGCAGAGACCTGGCGGGGTCATCCTGGGCCCGCGCCGGGTTTCCGGTCGTGAGGAAGCAGGTGAGGGCCATGATCAGCCGGGTTCGTGAGCGCATGGAGCGAGTCTCTCGTGGAGGGGATGCACCAGGGGATGGAGGCCCGACGCCCGAACGGGTATGCTCTAGGTTTTGGGTTGCCCGGTGAGACGAACTGGGATCGCCTTTCGGCCGGAGTCGGCCAGGCCGCTCCGCCTGCTGCATTTGTTCGAGAGGTATTGTCATGAAAAAGGGCGGCATCCTCAACCCGGCGATCTGCTCGCTGCTGGCGGAACTTGGACACCAGGACGAACTTCTGATTGTTGACGCCGGCTATCCCCTGCCGCCAGACGGTCATGTGATCGACCTGACCCTGACCCCCGGGATACCACGCTTCCTGGACGTCCTCCGCGCGGTGGCCGAGGAACTGGTGATCGAGTCGATCTCCGTCGCCTCCGAGATGTCCGAATACAGCCCCAAGCTGTATCAGGAAGTGCTCAAGATCCTCGGCGACGTGGACGTGGACGAGGTCCCGCATCACGAGTTTCGGGAGCAATCCGACGGTGTGAAGGGGATCATCCGTTCGGCAGAGTTCACTCCGTACTCCAACATCCGAATCCTCTGCGGAAGCGCTTTCTGATCATCGCAAAGTAGGGCACGATGAGCACGCGAGTTGAGACCTCCCGGGCAGGCGAGCGAACGGTTTACCACCTGATCGATGACTCGTCGGGGGCTTCCGCCTCGATCTTGCCGTCCTACGGATTCAACCTGTTCGATTTGCAGCTTCCCTCGGGCAACACGGTCCGTCCCATCGTGGTCGCGGCTCCCGGATGGGCGGAGAATCCCGGGCGACCGGCACGCAACGGGTTTCCGATCTTGTTCCCCTTCGCCGGCCGCATTCGCGACGCACGCTTCAGTTACCGTGGGCAAGAGTTCTCGCTCGTGGCGAACAAGCCTCCCCACGCGATCCACGGATTCGCGTACGACGCTCCGTGGGACGTTGTGGACCACTCTGTGATCGCGGACGGAGCGAGCCTCTGCGGTCGTTTCCAGATCTCGAAGAACGCCCCCCAAAGTCTGGATCACTGGCCTGCGGATGCGATCCTGGAGGTACGCTACACCCTGGCGAAGTCGAGGCTCACGATGACCTCGGTCATCACCAATCCTTCGTCTCGCGTCTTGCCCTGGGGATTCGGGCTTCATTCTTACTTCGCCCTCCCCATGGACCGGCGGGAAGACCTGGCCGGGACTCAGTTGATCGTACCCGCCGATCGTTACTGGTTGCAGAAGGAATCCCTGCCGACGGGCGAACGCAACCCCGTGGCGAACACCGGGTTCGACTTTCGCTCCGGACGTTCCATGAGTGGCCTGGACGTGGACCTGGCGCTCACCGATCTCAACTCGGCTGAAGACAACGTTCAGGTCTGTCGCTTGGTCGACGAGCGTGTTGGCGCCGAGATCCTCCTCCGGTTCGATCGGAGTATCCGCCAGTTCGTCCTGTTCACCCCGCCGGGATCACCGGGCGTGGTCGCCGTGGAACCCTACACCGCGATGGCCGATCCCTTCTCGCTTCGAAAGATGGGCGTGGACTCCGGATTGCATGAGCTGGATCCAGGGGATACCTTCAAGATCGAGCTCGGCTTCGAGTCAAGGGCGATCCAACCGTCGAATTCCTGAGGAAGTCCGGATCGCAGAGTCAGACTTGTTGGATTACACTCCTTGATGGGTTTCGTCGCGATCGGGAGGATTTCGTTGTCGTCTCTGCACCCAGACGCTTCCGCCGAGTTCGGTGTCGAGGACTTACGGCGGGCCGTGACGATCTACCTGGAGCTTGCCTACGACGGCCGGGAACCTCCGGAAGCGGTTCGTCGCCGGCTGGAATGGATAGAGCATTCCGATCTCGCCACATTAATCATCCAACCCCCGTTCGAGAGGTCGAGCAAGCAAGGAAGCCCGCCAATTCATGCCTTGCGCCTGGGAAATCGGCGCTATCCGCACATGAAGTTGCAGATCCAGCCCTGGCCCACGTCGCAAGGCACGATGCTGTCCATCAACACCCACGATCAGGTGCTCGGCCTGGATCCCACATCCGACGATGTCGAGGAGTTTCGCGAACTACAGGCAGAGAACGCCCGGATCAAGGAGGCCATCGAGCAGGCTTGGGACCTCGCGGGGTTTCCAACCTTTCTCCGCTACCTTCGTGATTATCTGGCCAATCAGGGCAGTCAGGTCGAGGAAGGCCTGACCTGAGCCGCGACACGGCGAGGAGAGCGACGGGGGAGGGTAATCCCGAAGATCGACCCCTGGCTGGAACCGTGC
>JANOBY010000114.1:0-4530 GCA_031411935.1 Planctomycetales bacterium
CGCTCGAAGGGTGGATCGCGATTCGCCACCAACTCATGCTGAAGGGGATCGACCCGGACGAGGATTTTGCCTCGGTCGGTTTCCTCGATTCGCCCGAGGCTGTCATGAAGTCGGTGCGGGACGGACTGGCCGACGCCGGGACTCTCGGCTCCGAGGAGTTCGCCCGGTTGAAGGCGACGGCCTCGTTCGACCAGGGCACGTTCCGCGTGGTCGAGCCCCACCTCTCCGATCGCGTGTACCCGCTCGAATTCACGACCCCACTCTTCCCCGGATGGCCGCTCGCGGTTCTGAGGACCACCGAGGAATCCCTGGCGCGTCGCGTGGTCATGGCCCTGCTCACGCTCGGACCTCGCGATACTCCCTCTCTGGCCACGAAGACCGCCGGCTGGACCATCCCGCTCAATTATCAGCCGGTCCATGAGATGCTCCGTGACCTGCGGCTCCCCCCGTATCGTCGCGGGCGGGTGAAGATCGAGGACGCGTGGAGCGAGTACCGCGGGGCCATCCTCACGGTCCTGGGCCTCCTACTCGCCCTGGCCGCGGGGGTCACTTACTCCACGAGACTCTATCGCACGAACGCCCAGCTCTCGCAGCGACTCAAGACGCAGCTCGCGGAGGGGGAGCGAGCCGAGAGGGCCTTACGCGAGTCCGAGACGTTGTATCACTCGCTGGTCGAGACCCTTCCCCAGAACATTTTCAGGAAGGACCTGGACGAGCGGTTCACCTTCGTGAATCGGCGCTTCTGCGCGACGGTGGGCAAGCCCGCGTGGGAAATCCTGGGCCGGTCCGATGCCGACCTCTTCCCGCCGGACATGGCGGAGAAGTATCGCAGCGACGACGCCCGCGTGATCTCCGAGCGTGCGCCCTACGAGAGCGTCGAGAAGCACGTGATGCCGGATGGCCAGACCCGCTACGTTCAGGTGATCAAGTCTCCCCTGTTGGACGCCGAGGGCGAGGTTGCCGGTGTCCAGGGCATCTTCTGGGACGTGACCGGCAAGAAGAGGGCGGAGGAGGAACTGGCACGCAGCGAGGAGCGGTTCTCCCTGGCCGTCCGGGGATCGAACGACGGCCTGTGGGATTGGAACATCGAGACGGGCGAGGTCTATTACTCCCCCCGATTCAAGGAGCTACTGGGCTATCCCGATCACGAGCTGCCGAATACCGCCGAGACCCACCTGGGGCGGGTCCATCCCGACGACCAGCAGAGGGTCGAGCTCAAGATTCGCGGACACCTGAAGGACCGCGTGCCGTTCGACATCGAATATCGCATGAGGACCCGATCGGGCGAGTACCTCTGGTTCCACGCCCGAGGCCAGGCCCTCTGGAACGCCGAGGGACGCGCCACGCGCATGGCGGGCTCGCTTTCGGACATCACCCTTCGCCGCCTCTCGGAAGACCAGCTCCGCACACAGAACGTCCGGCTTCAGGAGATGGCCCGCTCCGAGCGCAAGGCGCATCAGGAGCTGAAGCAGGCCCAGAGCCGGATGGTCTCGACCGCGAAGCTTGCGGGCCTGGGCGAGATGGTCGCGGGCGTGGCCCACGAGATCAACAACCCCCTGTCGTTCGTGTCCAACAACGTGTGCGTGCTACAGAGAGACCTCACCGAGGTCGCCGAGTTGATGAACCTCTACCAGCACACCGAGCCCCTGATCGAGTCGGCCGACCCGCAGATACTCGCCCAGATCCGCGAGTTCTGGGACCGCGTTGACATGGAGTACACGATCCACAACCTGCCCGGGCTGCTCAATCGCACGCGAGACGGACTGAGGCGGATCCAGCAGATCGTGATGGACCTCCGCGTGTTCGCTCGCCTGGACGAGAGCGACCTGAATGAGGTGGACCTGAACGTGGGGATCGAGTCCACGGTCAACATCGTGATCGGCCACGCGAAGAAGAAGCAGGTCCGATTCGACCTCCAGTTGCACCCCCTTCCCACGATCACCTGCTACCCCGCCAAGATCAATCAGGTCGTGATGAACCTCGTGTCCAACGCGATCGACGCCAGCCCCGAAAACGGGGTCGTCACCGTCCGGACCACCCCGTTGACAGGTGGCGCGAAGATCGAGGTGATTGACCACGGGATCGGTATCCCGCCCGAGGTCCGCGAGCGGATCTTCGACCCCTTCTTCACCACGAAGCCCGTGGGGGTGGGCACCGGCCTCGGGCTCTCGATCAGCTACGGGATCCTCCAGGATCACGGCGGGACGATCGACGTGGAGTCGACGGTCGGCCAGGGGACCACGTTCACCGTGATCCTCCCGCTGAAGCCCGTGGGGCGGAACCGGCCCGCCTCGATTCCCGTCCCCGCGGACGGGGGCCTCGCGGAATGCCGAGAGATGTGATATCTCCTGAAATTGCCGAATCGGCCACACCGTCACGCGTCGTCCAGGAGAGTCCTCTGTTGAGCTGGCCCGATTCACCCGATTCCGCCCCCCTGGGCGACGGTCGCCTCGCCTCCGCCTTCGATCGGCCCTCGTCCGTCGAGGAACTCCAGGATCTGGTCTCCCGGCGCGTGTCGGAGGGGCTGGCCATCTACCCCCAGGGCGGCAAAACCTCGCTCGACTACGGCGGGACCCCGCGACGGCCGGGAGCGGCCCTGGACCTCAACGGGCTCGACCAGGTGGTCGATTATCCCGCCGCCGACATGACGATCACCGTCCAGGCCGGGATCCGGCTCGCCAGGCTGCAAGAGGTGCTGGCGACCGAGGGCCAGTTCCTCCCACTCGACGCCCCAAACCCGGACCATGCCACGCTGGGGGGGATCTACGCCACGAACACCTGCGGGCCTCGCCGTTTCGGGTGGGGACGGCCCCGGGACATGATCATCGGAGTAAGCTTTGTGACCGCCGACGGGAAGGTCGTCAAGGGCGGCGGCCGCGTGGTGAAGAACGTGGCCGGATACGACTTCCCGAAGCTGATTACCGGGTCGATGGGAACGCTTGGGGCTATCACGCAGATGACGCTCAAGGTCCGGCCCCGGCCCGAGGCCTCGGTCATCGCACTCGCCGAAGTGCCCGCAACGGCCGACGTATCGGGGCTAATCTCCGGCCTCAACACCTCGCTCACTCGCCCGTCGGCGATCGCTTACGTGAATCGCGAGGGCCAGGGGCGCCTGGGAAAGCCCGCGACCGAAGGATCGCGCGGCCTGCTCGTGCTCGGGTTCGAGGACAACGCGGCGTCGGTCGCCTGGCAGTTCCAGACAATCCAAAAGGAAATCCCCTCGCTGTCCTGGTCCGTCGAGGAGGGAGAGGCCGCCGCGGGATTCTGGGCTGCGCTCTCGTCATTCCCCTCCGATCCGAGCGTCGCCCTGACGATCGAGGCCCACGTCCCTCGCTCGAAGGGAGTTCCGTTCGCGCACGAGATCGAGGCACAGCTTCCCTGCGAAACTCTCGTGCACGCGGGCAGCGGTGTGGTGATCGCTCATCTCCATCCAGGTCGGAATTCGATCTCGGAGACGGATCTGATCGCGAAGATCGATGCGCTCCACCGTCGAGCCTCTGAGCTTGGCGGCGCGATCACGTTCCTGAGGTGTCCCGCCGATCTCAAGGAATCGCTCAAGGTCTGGGGCTCTGCGAGGGCCGACTGGCCGATCATGCAGAAGATCAAGGCCGCGCTCGACCCCGCCGGGGTGATGAATCCTGGCCGGTTTGTCGGTACAATTTAAATTAACCCGCCCGCAGAGCTTGACCCTCCCCCGCCCTTGCCTGGACGGCTTTCCCCTATGGCGACCGAAGTCACGGCCCAGAATCCCGGCATCGACCTGGACTGGCTCTCCCGGAAGATCGACTATCGCCGCTTCCAGGAGTGCGTCCACTGTGGGCTCTGCACCGCGAGTTGCCCCACGTACGTCGAGACCGGCGACGAGAACGACAGCCCCCGAGGCCGGATCTATCTCATGCGCGCCGTGACCGACGGCCGCATGGGCATGAGCGACGACGTCCGCAAGCACCTGGACCTCTGCCTGGACTGCCGAGCGTGCGAGTCGGCTTGCCCCTCGGGCGTGCAATACGGCCAGCTCATCGAGCCGTTCAAGGTCGCCATGCAGGAGTCGGCCCCTCCGAGCTCACGCACGAGCCTGATCCAGAAGCTCATTCTCCATCACCTCTTCCCGTATGCCGGCCGCGTGAAGCTCGCACTCATGCCAGCCCGGGTCATGCAGAGGTTCGGGGTCATGGACCTGATGGAAAGGTCGGGGCTGACGAAGCTCCTGCCGCCGACCCTCAGACGCATGCACGCCATGCTGCCGAAGCTCGGCAAGCGAGGGACCAATCTCCCGGAAATCCTGCCGCCGATCGGCGAGAAGCGGGCTCGCGTGGGGCTCTTCCTCGGGTGCGTGGCCGACGCCATGTACCCCGAGACCACCGCGGCCACCGCACGCGTTTTGCAGCAAAACGGTTGTGAGGTCGTCGTGCCAAAGGGTCAGGTCTGCTGCGGCGCGATCCACTATCACTCGGGCTCGGAAGCGCCCGCGGTGGACCTCGCCCGCAAGAACATGGAGGTCTTCCTCAAGGCCGACCTCGACGCCGTGGT
>JANOBY010000115.1:0-4115 GCA_031411935.1 Planctomycetales bacterium
CTGAATCAGGGCATAGGCGCGATTGTCCAGGTGCGCGAGATCGGCGTCGGGCACGAACCCGGTGAACCGCACCCTCGCTTCCAGGCCAAACCGGGTCACGGCCGCCTTCAGCGCGGGAACGTGGGTGAGGAACACGTCGCCCAGGTCCCCCACGATGACCAGGTCCACGTCCTCGGTCGCCCCCGAGGCGAACGCCTCGATCATGCGGGGCAGGTTCTTGTGAGGGCTCAGCCCCCCCACATAGAGCAGGAACCGGCGGTCGGGGTCGATCCCGTATTGGTTCAGAACCGCTCGCGACTCGGGACCGTCGGGGATGGGCCGGAAGGCGGCCTCGGGGCCTTCGGGCATCACGCTGATGCGGTCGTCGGGAAGGTGGAACCAGGCGGCCAGGTCGTCTCGCGCCGATTCCGAGACCGTGACGATATGGTGAGCGAACCGCACGGCGGCATGCTCCTTCATGGCCCACGCCATCCGGCCTTTCCAGCTCGGGAACACCAGCTCGGGATGCGCCAGGGCGAGGGTGTCGTGCATGGTCACGACCACCTTTCCCACGTTCCACACGGGGAAGAAGCTGTATGAGGCCGGGAAGTACATGAGGTCGAGCCCCGCGCGGGCCGAGGCCCGGCCCATGGCCAGCATGTCGCCCACCCCTCGGCGGCCCGAGGCCGACGCCGCCTTGCTCGGGGCCTCGCGGACGTCCACGGCCACGGTCTCGAACGCGTCGGGCACGACGACCGATTCCAGCGATGGGCGATCGACGATCACCACGAACTCGTCACGCGAATGGGCCGAGCCCAGCGCCTTGAGCGTCTCCCGGGCGAAGCGTCCGAACCCGCGGCGATTGGAGAGGCATGCGCCATCGAACCCGATTCTCATCGCGAGTGTTCCGATCTCGTCGCCTGGCGGGCGCGAAGGCCGAGGTGGGGGCCCCGAAGCGCCGCCACCCGGTTCCAGTGGCGGGCAACCGCATGAAGCGAGTGGGGCACGAAGGGCTTGCGTACGCTGGCGATCGGGTCGCCGAGGATCTCGATCTCGCCCAGGTCGGCCGTCCCCAGCCCTGCGGCCTCCGCATAGGCCAGGTATCCGATGCCGAGCGGGGCGAACCCCATCACGGCCGAGGCCACGGCATCGACCGCCACGGCGTGGGTGCCCACGATCGCGACCCCCAGGGGCAGGCGATTCCCGTGCGACGGGCCCTCGCGGTGCATCCCCACGAAGCCGTCGATCACGCTCAGGTGCGGCCTGACCACGCGGTTGAGCGCCACGAGGTTCCGGTTCATGGCCTCGACCGATCGCAGATATCCGAGGTCTGCCTCCGAGAGTTGCCCGAAGGTCTGTCCGCGGCGAACGAGGGCGCTCTTCAGGTTTCGGAGCCGACCGACGGCACGCGTGTAGACGCCCACCCCGAAGGAATCGCCCTTGAGGAACTCACGGGCTCGCCCCTTCCAGCCCGCGGTTGCCCGGACCGATGGCACGCCGTGCATCCTCACGCGGTCGTCGGGGTGGAGGCACGAGATCATGTTCTTGAGCGAGAGCGAGACGATCGACGCCCCGTGCGTCTTGGGAAGCGTGAGCGAGACCCGGCAATCGCTCTCGGCGAGCGTGCGCGAGACCCGCGCGTCGAGCGGGGAGCCGTCGAGCGCCGAAAGCCTCAGGGGAAGCCATTCGGACTCGTCGCGGTTGATGTCGAAGTCTCGGACGGGCCGCCCGTAAGTCTCGGCGCGATAACCGAATCTGGCAAACCCGGCCGTCGCGTGGGACGCCCCCTCGGCGATCCGGGCTCGCGAGGCCCCGGCGTGGAAAACGGCATCGAGGGTCGCGGACAGGGCCTCGGCGTGGGTCGAGGGGAACTGCCGCCGATGGCTCACGAGGTTGGGCTTGAGGATCACCTCGGATTTCACGCACGCGCGGAGATCCTCGGCGATCAGCGATAGCGCCTGGGCCAACGCCCCGCGGCGATTGTCGGACCGGACCACGGCCACGCGGGCCTTCAGGGTTGCTTGCCGTTCCATGGTGAGGATTTCCCAGGCCGCGAGGCCGGCGACCGTGCCGGGGTCGAACGCTTCTTCCGGGGCCGCCCCGTGGACGTTTCCGCGGGCTCGGTCCGCACGCTCGAATCCAGAGCCCGGACCGGGCGGACCCGTGGCAGGCTCTTGATGAGCAGGGCCAGCGAGACCGAGATCCCGCAGCAGCAGAAGTAGAGATAATGCAGGGGGAAGCTGCCCAGGGCGAAGCCCCAGCCTCGCCGCTTCGCCAAAAACCGGTAGAAGTCACGGTTCAGGACCGCCTGGACGATCAGGCCCAGGACGGGGATCAGCCCCGCGGCCGGATACTTCCAGGCCAGCGGGATCGACGCCCAGCCCAGCCCCGTGGCCGCCACGCAGGTGCGCTGCGACTGGCTCACGTTGAGGTCGGTCTCGACCGTCTGCGAGCGGAGCATGAGCAGCATCCACGGCAGGCCGCGCTGGAAGATGTCGGTCTTCAGGACCGAGTAGAGCGTCCAACGTTTGAGATGCGTGGCCTGGACGTCGCGGGCCAAAACCACGCGATGCCCGGCGCGGGTGAGGCGGTAGCCCAGCTCGATGTCCTCGATCGCGGGCCGCCGGTAGAGCGCCGGGTCGAACCCGCCGATCGAGAGGAAGACCTCGCGGCGGATCATCCCGCAGCCGGTCCAGAACGTGTGCGCGGGGCGGGCCTCGTCGACGAAGTCGCCCTGCTGATGGACGTAATGATGCAGGAGGTTGCGATATCGGCTCACGAGCCCCGGCGCGTCGGGCTGGTCGTCGTACGAGCCGAAGAGCGCGGAGAGGCCTGGGTCGGCGTCGAAGCGACGGAGCCCCTGGGCGATCGTGTCGGCGTGGATCACCACGTCGGCGTCGAGGAAGAAGACGAGCGGGGCCAGGGCGGCCTCGGCGCCATCGTTGCGGGCCGCGGCGGGGCCTCGCGGCGTGTGGTTACGCAGCACGCGTGCGCCGTAGCGTTCGGCGATCTGTGCCGAGTTGTCGGTCGAGCCGTCGTCAACGACGACCACCTCGTAGTCGATCCCGGAAGTCAACCGGACACCCTGGAGGCATCGTTCGAAGCCGCTCCCCCCGTTGTATACGGGAATCACGACCGAGAGTCGAGGCCTCCGGGGTGCCGGGCTCGCCGGACCGGCGGGGAAAACGTCCATGTCCCACCCTCGCCCGTCGATTCCTGGCCGACCGGAATGCGTCCCCATCCTTGGGGTCGCCCGAGCCCGCCAGGGGACCCAAAACCACGCGAACGATCGCCGGGTAACGTTGGTGAATCGAGGTGCTTTCGCGGTGTTGCGATCGTTCGTCGCGTTGGGTCGCGACGTGCGGGCGTTTTGTAACCGGAAGATCCCAGGGTGTCAACGCGGTTCGTCTCGCGGACCAAAAAAGAAGGACCGGAGGGAATCCTCCGGTCCTACGAGTCGAGCGAGAGGCCAGAAGTATGGCCCCGGTCGATCAGTTCACAACCGGCGGGGGGTCCTGGGCATCGCCCTCGTCCTCGTCGCGCGACGGCTTGTCCAGCTTTGTTTTGAAGGGCTTCTCGTCGCTGCCCAGCTTCTTCAGGAGCAGGTCGAGCTTCTTCTCCATGGCGTCGATGCGGCGATTCAGGGCCTGGACCTCGCCCCCCTCGACGCGGCGGACCTCGATGCGAGGCGGCATGGCCCGCCCGCGAACCTCGGGCGGCATGTCGGGGCTGCCAGGGACGCGACGGCGGACCTCCACGCGGACGGGAGCCGAGTCGGGGCCGGGCGGTAGTAGGTCCGGGTTACCGGGATTCAATCGCGGGATCGGGCCGTCGCCCCCCTGGCGGGTCCGCTCGAGTTGCTCCATCAGGCTCCGCATCCGCACCTCGTGCGACTCCATCTGCCGGCGATGCTGCTCCTCCATCTGGCGGAGCTGCCTCTCCAGCACCTCGACGCTCGGGCCTTTGCCCGCCCGGTCGCCCGGCCCATGATTCTCGATCCGGAGTTCGATCTTGTCCTTGCCCTTGTCGTCGATCGTGACCGGCTTGCCGTCCTTGTCGAGCACGATCACTCGCTCGACGAACTTGTTGCCGCCTGGGCCCTTTTCGTCGATGGTGACCTGCTTGCCGTCCTTGTC
>JANOBY010000116.1:0-4360 GCA_031411935.1 Planctomycetales bacterium
CGGGGCGGGGGGGGGGGGGGGGGGGTACGGGGGGACCGGGGGGGGGAGGGCCGCCTCCGGCGCCTCGGAGATCGTCGAACTCATTGACCCATACTCCCCGGCTGTCGATGTCCATCAGGTCCAGATCGCGATAGAGGCCCATCCGCGAGGTCTGATACGAGACCCAGATTCCGATCAGGGTGTTCTTGGCCTGGAGCAGGTCCTGGAGCGCCTGGAGCAAGAGCAGGGTGTTGCTGGAGTCGCTTGTTCGCTTGGTCCGCTGCTCATTTTCGGTCTCCTCGACTCGCCGGGCTGCAATCACGAGTTGCACCCGGTTGATCTCGAACTGGCGACGGATCAGCTCGATCTGGCGGATATCCAGCCGGAGTTGACGCACCGATTCGTCGCGGGTGGCCATCCAGGATCGCCGGGCCTGCTGGTAGAAGATCTGAGACGCCCGATATTCATTGCGTTCGGCGCGACGGATCAAGGGTGCATCGAATTCCACCCCGATCCGGTGATTGCTGTTCGAGGCATCGAAACGGAAGATCCCGTCGGAATTGGGGTCGGTCCCGAGGTTCCCCTGGTAGCGGATCCCCAGGTCGGCAAGGAGCCGGTTGGCCGCGAGTTCCTCGTTGCGCCATGCGTCCGTGACCTGGGCGCGAGCGTTCATGAGGTCGAGCCGATTCTGGAGGCCCAGTCGCACGGCCTCCTCGCTGCTCAGATTCACCTCGGGAAGCTCGATCAGATGGACTCGAATCTGGGCCTGGGCGACCAGGATGTCAGAAAGCCGGCTGCGGAATTGCTTCCCGACGAGCTCCTGAAGGTCGGTCCAGTTCTTCTCGGGATCGGCGCGTGGTAAGCGGGCTTCGAGCTTGTCGAGAGCGGCCAGGTTGGCCTTCAGATTCTCGCCCGTCTCGATCAGGTCGCCGTTCAATCGAGTGGCCAGCTCCGATTGCCTCGCCTCGTCGGGATCATCGAGCGGGACGTTCGGCGGGAGGGGCAGCTCTTCGCCCGAGTCGTCGAGCTGGCCGATCCGCTCTCGCCACGATCGCAATTCCCCCTCGGCCTGATCGAGGATCCCGACGAGCGCCTCGAACTGCGACCGTAGCATGGCCGCGGAGCGGGAGAGGGAATCGTTCGAAGGCGGCGCCTCGGGCTGGACGAGGCCCAGATAAAGCGTCTCGCTCTGGGCCTGCAGGTCGTCGAGCAAGGGGTTATTCAGCTCGAAGACCTTGAGCAGCGAGTCGTCCACCTCCACATCCAGTTCGGGCGGAAGTCCCAGCTGGAGTTTGTAAAAATCGAGCGAAGTTTGAAGTCCGGCCTCCTGCTGGATGAGGTCGAACTGCGTGCTCTGGTACCGCTGGGCGATGGCGTCGCGATCCTTCAGGGAGATCGCCCCGGTCTTCACGAGTTCCTCCTGCTCGGCAAGATTTCTCGCCAGGTTCTGGACCTGCTCCTCCTGGTTGCGGATGCTTTGCACCTGCTGGAGGAGGCCGAGAAACCCGTTGCCCGCGGCGACGTCGACGTAGAACTGGCGACGGAAACGAGCGAATTCTCGGACCGCGTACAGTGTCTGACGCTCCTGAAGCGAAAGGCCCTGAGTGCGGTAGATCGCATGGGCTCCCCGCAGGAGGGGCTGCGTGAACGCCACGGCCAGGTTGGAGGTGACGGCGCTGAATCCCTTGCCGTTGAACTCGAACACCATTGCGTTGGCGAAGTCCACGAGGAGCTGCCCGCCCGAGGCGAAGTTCTGGCTGAAACCCGCCCCCTGATTCAGGAGCAACTGGTTCTTCTCGGTCGAACCGCCGCCAAGTTGGTTGAAGAAGGTTCCCTGACGCGCAAAGGGCTGGAGGTAGAACTCGTAACGAGCCAGGGTCAATTGAAGCGAGGTCAGATAGAGCTGCTCGACGCGTAGCTGATAGTCGCGGCTGTTCAGAAGCGCTAAACGGACGACGGACTCGCGGTCAAGAGAGACCTTGCCGTCGGGCCCGGTCGGAACGTGGAGCCGCCAGGACTCGCGCTCGACGTCCGCCACGCCCCGCTTCTCCCACTTGTGAAACTCCCACTTTCGGCCGTTGGTGGCCTGAAAGAGCCGCGCCGCGGCGTCGTCGATCGGGATCGGTTCCTCATCGGGGTCGAAGGGATCGCCTATGCGCGATCGGAGGTCGGCCTCGACCGGACGCGCGGGCAGGCGCCAACGAGGGTCCATCTCCCGCTCTCGCTTGATGTTGTACACGTCGCGATCGGCGGCCGTCCGGAACTGGGTCCGGGTGCAACCCATCATGGCGAAGACCAGCGCAAGGGAGATCGCACAAAGCCCCCTGGCCCGGATCGTCCCTGATCGTCCCGACGGGAGGGCCCGCATGAGCACGAGTCCTTTCGTGCCGACTCTGACAAGTGTCTGCCTCACGACTCCGAACTATATCAGAGAGTCGCCGAGACGCAAGGGCGAAATCGCTCGTTGGAGTCGCCGATCCGCGCCTCGATCGTCGCGATGAGCCGTGAGTTAAGAGCCGTTCGGACGACCAAACTGCTCTTGATGAGGTGGGACCCCGGCTCGAGCGGTCCCGCGGTCCATTCCGGTGCCGGATTGGGGTGGTTCCATCCGTCCGAAGATCATGCGGCCTGCGCTCGTCTGAAGCACGCTCGTCACGGTGAGCCGCACAAGTTCGCCGAGGTGGTGGACCCCATGTTCGGTGACGACCATCGTGCCGTCGTCAAGGTAACCCACGCCCTGCCCGGGCTCTTCCCCGCGCTTGATGAGCTTCACGTTCAGGGTCTCGCCGGGCAGCACGATCGGCTTGAGGGCATTGGCCAGATCGTTGAGGTTGATGACCTCCACGCCCTGCAACTTGGCGATCTTGTTCAGGTTATAGTCGTTGGTCACGACCTTCCCGCCGAGGTGCTTGGCCAGGATCACGAGCTTCTGGTCGACCTCGCGGATGCCCGCCATCTCGGCGATCTCTGCGTCGTAGATCTTGACCTCGACGCCCTGCGACTTCTGTAGTTTATTGAGGATGTCGAGGCCGCGCCGGCCCCGATTCCTCCTGAGCTTGTCCGAGCTGTCGGCAATCCCCTGAAGTTCCTGAAGGACGAAGCGGGGCACCACCAGGGGTTGGTCGAGCACGTGCGCCTCGGCCACGTCGGCGATCCGTCCGTCGATGATCACGGAGGTGTCCAGCACGAGCGGTCGAGAGCCCTTGACCTCCTTGGAAAACTCCATGTAGGGGATCAGGAAGCGGAAATCATCCTTGGTCTGGATGAGCGTGGAGACGCAGATGTAACAGATGATCGCCGTCAGAAGGGCTTCCACCGTCTCCTTTAGACCGGTCGGCGTGATCGACTGGGTATAGAACATGGAGAGAGCGGGTTCGACGGCGATCTGGAGATAATTGCTGAGGATCAGCCCGACGATCAGACCAAAATAAACGGCCGAGATGGTCTGAATTCTTTTGCGAGGAGTGAGCAGGTCGATCGTCAGGACGACGAGGGCGATCGCCACGAAGCTCATCAGAAAGACAATTCCAAGGGACGCGGACCTGGCCCCGGGGGCCAGACGCACCCCAAGTCCGGCTGCGACGAGGATAAAGACCGCACGAATAATATTGAGGAGCATGGCCCCGAACCCTCCGGACGTGGAACAGTCAGCGATCTCGCGAGGCGGATCAACCGGTGAGCTCGGCGATGAATCGGTCGTAGAACTCTTCAAGACTCTCGACGATCACCTTGGTCTCGCCGAGCACCGGCATGAAGTTGGCGTCGCCATCCCAGCGCGGCACGACGTGCCAGTGCAGATGCCCGGGCAATCCGGCCCCAGCGGTCCGTCCCTGATTAACGCCGATATTGTAGCCCTGAGGCCGGAGCATGCGATCGAGGATGGTCGTGACCTCGCGGATCGTATCCAGGGGCTCATGCAGGTCGGCCCCCGACAATTCCGCGAGCGAACCCCTGTGAGGCAACGGACAAACCAGCAAGTGCCCATTATTATACGGGAACTTGTTGAGGAACACCGCGGAATGCTCGCGACGCAGGACTAAAAGGTTGTCGCGGTCGTTAGCTTGCGCCAGAGCGTCGCACAGGAAGCATCCCGAGGAACGATCGGGGGCCGCCTGCGAGGACGAATCTCGGATGTAGCGAGCTCTCCACGGAGCCCAGAGACGTTCCATTTGGCATACCATCCTCGACCGGTCTCGGGGATCGAGACCGGACGGAGAACGCGTTCGGTTCGCGTAGCCGAAAGGATTCGAACAGATTCAACTCAAGACGGGATCATACACGCTTGAGCTATGTCACGGCAATTATGCCGGCTTGAATCCTGCCATTTTTGCGGGGATGCAATCCGTCTCTATGACGAGGCTGGAACCGTACTCAAAGGGAG
>JANOBY010000117.1:0-4273 GCA_031411935.1 Planctomycetales bacterium
GCCGGTCTACCAGACCCGCTACCGCAACTATCCCTACTGATCGGGATTCGGAATTCCGGCTTCCACCTTCGCGGCCGATGTGCCGTCGAGCCACTGGGCAAAGCGTTTCGGGTCGAGGCGAGAGAACCGGGCCGGGCCCGACTCTTGCCTCGGCCCTTCGCCTTTCTGACGGACCAGGACGGCCAGGAACCCGTCGGCATCGGCCTCGATGATGTCGATGCGGAGCGACTCGTGGGTGCCGTCGTCGTGCTGGACGGTCCTCTTGAATTCGGTCGCGCCCGACCAGTCGCCCAGACCGTCCAGAACGGCGTGTGCGATCGCCTCGAACTGGGTCATTGGAATCGGCCCCCTGGGAAGAGAGAAGGGATTCGCGGTCAAGACGCCACCGCGGCGCCCGATTTCCAGTCGCGCTTGAAACCGGGCCGGCGGCCCGGTCCCGTGGATCACCGCGACGCTCCGCAGAGGGTGGGCCTGTTTCCCGTGGGAATGGCCGCCCGAATTGGCTTCGTTTTGGGTTCGTTTTTGGGTTCGATTGGGTTCGTTTTCCCCCTTTCGCACCCTCGGCATCCCCCCCCGTTCTGCCGCAAAATATTCCTCAAGCCCATGAATTCAAGGGGTTTGTGGATCGCTGCGCCTCTCGGGGAGGGGGGCCGAATTGGGTTCGTTCTGCAAATTCACGTTTTCGGCGCGAAAGGGGCTTCTGGCAATGTCAGACCTGATGCTCCGGATTGTCAATGAGCCGGGGATGGGTGTCCAAAGCCCTCTACGCCGTCTCGTATTATCGTGACTCTCGCCGCCTCCGATCTTGGGAGTGTCGCGGTGCCCCGGAGCAAGCATCGCCCCGGCCTGGCCTACCCGAACTCCCGGTTCGGCATCCTTCCGAAGGCCGGGAGGTCGACCTCGGCGGGCGGGGCCTCAGGGGTTGGTCACCGGTCCTTCGAAGATCAGCGTGCCGAATTTGCGGAATTCGTGGAAGCTGGGGCCCACCCGCGACCAGTCCCACGCGGACGCCTTGCCCCCGTCGTAATCCATGCGATAGAAGTTCGCCCTCCAGCGCGTGCCCGGCAAGGGGGGCACGCTCCGCAAGGGGGACAGCAGCGCGTACGGGAGGAAGACCTCGGCCTTCCAGCCCGTGACCTTCGCCCCCGACTGGAGCGGCCCTCCGACCGCCGAGGTGCTCGTGCGCGTTTTGCGGTCCCCCTCGTACTGCCACGGCCTCCAGCCCAGGAACTGCCCTTCGAGGTTGGGCACGAGGATCGGAAGCTCCCGGCCCAGGGGCGAGATTTCGTACTCGAAATAGACCGGGTCACGCTCGTCGGGCCAGAGGAAGACCTCGAACACGTCCTCGTTCCAGAGGTCCAGGAAGTCCTCGGCATACGTGGCCGTGATCCTCGCGTCGGTCGCCTCCATGAGGACATACAGGCCGGTCTTCGAGTGGAGGACCTTCACCTTCGTCTCGTAGGGAAGGCCCGCCTCCGACCTGGCGTGCAGAGGGGTCCACTCGCACTTCGCCCAGGCCGGGGCCGATCCGTCGCCGGTGAGGGCGAAGTCCTCGGTGGGCTTCACGCGGATCTCGTTCGCGGCTTGCGGGGGTTCGTCGGGGAGGCCGAAGAGGATGCGCCTGGCGTTCTTCTCGTAGACTTTTTCGAGCACCTCGTCGGGCAGGAAGATCCCGTAGATGTTCCAGAAGCCCTGGCGGTGATGACTCGCCGAGCAGTCGAAGTTCTCGTCGTCGGTCTCCAGAAAGCGGTAGTAGATGCGGAAGGCGGCGCGGTCGGGCGTGGTGTCGGTGCCGAAGAGGATGCGGTCCTGATACTTGAGGAAGAACCTGCGCGCGGAGTAGGGCTGGCGTCCCAGTTCCGAGATCCGCGCATCGATGTCAACGAACATGTTGGGATACTTGTCGAGCTTGTCGGCGACGGAGGCCAGGTCCTCGGCGTTGTTGCCGAAGTGGGTGTTGATGAACGTGGTCCTCGGGTGCGAGGCGATCACCCGGTGGAGCTGGTCCAGGAGGTCCTGGCGTTTGGGGAATTTGTCGCCGAAGAAGAGCCATCCGGGGTTCTGGTTCAGCTCATGCCAGCGCTCGTTGTAGCGATCCAGGGGGGTGAAGAAGGCGGCGGGGTCGCCCACGTGGATCACGACCGGGCGTTTGTAGAGGGCACAAAGGTCCCAGATCGGGTCGAGCTTGGGGTCGTCCACGGGCACGAGCCGCCCGTCCCTGTAGCGGTAGCCCAGGCCCAGCGACTTGTGGAACTTCAGGCCCTTGGCCCCGGCCTTGAAGCTCTTTTCGAGCCGATCGGCCTCGCGAGTGGACCATCCCTCGTCGTCGATCCCGTTGAAATCCACGAGCGCGAAGGTGAGGAACCGGCCGGGGTGGGCCTCGTCGAGCGCGGCGACCGTCTCGGCCAGGCGGTCGCCCCAGCCTCCGTCCAGGTTGACCACGGTGCGGACCCCGGCGGCGTCCATCTCGGCGAGGTAGCGGGCCACGACCTCGGGGGTGAGCCTGGCCTTGCCTCCGCCCAGATGGTTGTGGACGTCGATCACCGGGAACTTCGGCCGATCGACCGCGGTGCTCGGCGTGACGAGCATGGACCTGGGCTCCCAGTCGCGGAGCTTCAGGTCGCGGATGTCGCCGGCCGGTTCGTCGGCCCGGACGGGCCCCGCGAGCAGGACGAGCAGGGCGGAGGCGTGCAGGAGTCGAGCGTTCATGCGAGATGTCCCGTCGGTGGGGGATCCGGTTGATCCGCCATCATAGAGGGGTTGTTCGCCGCATGCATTAACCGAGTCGAGGCCCTTGCGGTCAGAAGCAGGAGGCGTCGCGGACCCTCTTGCCGAAGTTCTTCGCCACGCTATCGAAGTGGAGCTTCAGGCCAGAGCCCACGTCGTCGATCGCGCCGGTGCCGGTCTGCTCGACGGCCACGTTCTTCAGGCCCGCCTTCGCGGCCAGGGCCTTGAGATCCAGGGCGTGCCTGCCGGGGCTTTTGGTGCTCCAGTGGAAGAAGAATTTGGTGCTGGAGCGGGCCCTGGCGACATCGATCCAGCCGGCGGCCACGTCCACGTCGGGCGCGTTGAGCTTTTTGTGGAGGTTGGTGGACTGGCCGTAGGTCGAGTCGAAGCCCCAGACCTCGCAGGGCAGGGTCCGCATGTCGCGGGCCAGGGTGTTGAGGATCACGCCCGCGCCGGAATGACCGGCGATCGCGACCTTGCCGATCTTGGGCGAGGGCTTGTTCGCATATTGCGGGACGTAACGGCCGATCCAGCGGGCGACCTCGGCGAGGAAGTCGTCGGCCCCCGGGCCCGAGGCGAATACGCCCATGTCGGCGATGTTCTCGCTGCCGGGCTTGGCGCCCAGGGTGGGGGCGATCAGGACCACGGGCTTGCCCGATCGGTTGATATCCTCGCGCAACCAGACGTCCATGTCCCCCTTCCAGTAGCCGTCGATATGCTTGAACCGGCCGAGCTTGAACCCGTGGAAGTAGAGGATCACGTTGATCGTGGACGGGAACGTGTATCCGAACGGGAAGAACACGCCGGTGGGGTTGCACGAGGCGCGATAGACCGGGAAATAGTACGTGGCCTCCCCCGGCCCGACCGGCGGAGGGTACGGGAAGAGCGAGGTGGGCTGCTTCTCGACCGGCGGGACCGCCGGGGGGAGCTGATCCACGAAATCGAATCGGACATCGGTCCTGCGCGGCTCGCCCATGGCCTGCCCCCTTTCCGGAATGCCGTCCTGATCGCGGACGCATGCCGATATTAGGGGGGCCGAAGCGGTCGGTGACGCCAAATCCGCCACCGACGCGCGAGAATCATTCTCCTCCGGCCGGGAGGAGCTGGTAGGTCACGAAGCTGATTTTGCGGCCGTCGGGCGACCAGCAGGGGACGTTGGCCGTGCCCTGGCCCCCGAAAACATGGCCCAGGACGTCGATCTTGCGGGTCTGGAGGTTCATGCGTCTGAGGGTCACGTCCTTGTTCTCGGGGTGCCCGACCACGTCCTTCTCGAACGAGACGAAGACCATCGATTTGCCGTCGGGGGCGATGTGCGGGAACCAGTTGTTGAAGTCGTCGTCGGTCACGGCCTGCTGGTCCGCGCCGTCGGGATTCATGCGATAGATCTGCATGCGTCCGGAGCGGTCGGAGTTGAAATAGATCGTGCCGTCGGGCGCGTACTCGGGGCCGTCGTCGAGCCCCCTGGCCGAGGTCAGGCGGGTCTCGTCGCCGCCCTCGACGGGGATCGTGTAGATGTCGAACTCGCCGTTGCGCTCGGCGCAATAGG
>JANOBY010000118.1:0-14984 GCA_031411935.1 Planctomycetales bacterium
GGCCGCCCCCTCGTCGCGATGAACCGCCCCGACAACGGCCTGCCCGAGGACATCCGCGAGCACATGAAGCTCATGTGCGACCTGATCGCGATCGGGTTCCAGACCGACAAGACACGCATCGCCACGCTGCTGCTGTGCCGCGACATCTCGGGCCTGTTTTATCCCTTTCTGGACGTCCGCAACGCCCACCATGGGGCGTCGCACGACGACAAGTCTGAGTCCTACGAGCGCGTCACGCGGTTCTACGTGAGCCAGCTCGCCTACCTTGCCGCACGGCTCGACGCCATGCCCGAGGGCGACGGCACGGTGCTGGACAACACCTGCCTGCTCTTCACCAACAGCATGTGGTCGGGAAGCGCCCACGACTCCAGCAAGCTGCCCGTGATCACGGCCGGAGGGCTCGGCGGGACGCTCGAAACGGGCCGCGTGATCGACTACCGTGACAAGGGCGACGACCGCCGCAAGCTCTGCAGCATGTACCTCTCGCTCCTCGACCGCATGGGCGTGAAGCAGGACCGCTTCGGGGATGCCGACCAGCGGCTGGAGGGGTTTTAAGGCGTTTCACGCAGACACGAGGAGATCCGCAGAGGACGCAGAGAAACCGAATCAGCCGGCGCATCCTCTCCGCCTGGACCTCCTCACTCGTTCCCACGCTCCGCGTGGGAATGCCGTCCGCGACGCTCCGCGTCGGCCTTCCCGGTCGGCATGGCCTCCAGGCGGGTCTTGAGCCTGTTCGAAGACGAGGCAGAGCCTCGAAGACGGCATTCCCACGCGGAGCGTGGGAACGAGTTGGACCTTCTGGCCTCTGGACTCTGAAAGCTGCCCTTCCGTCTTCCCCGCGATATCTTCGGAAATGGCCGTACCAATAGAAAAAGGGGCGGGCCCAACCACGATGGGTTGAGCCCGCCCCCGATCGTCCGCGAGGGGACCAATCTCAGTTCTCTTCGGATTCGTCCTCGTCGCCTTCAAGCTCCTCGAGCTTCTTGCTCAGGGCCTCGATCTGGGCCTTGAGCTCGGCGCGGGCCCGGGCCTTGGCCTCCTTCGCCTCGGCCTTGGCGGCCTTTGCCTCCTTGCTGGCGGAAGCCTTCTCGGACTTTGCGGCCTCGCCGGCCGCCTCGGCCTCCTTCTTGGCCTCCTCGGCCTCCTTCTTGGCCTCCTCGGCGGCGGCCTTCATCTCCTCGCCGGCGGCCTTCAGCTCGCGGGCGACTTCTCCGTCGGGGCCGAAGGCGGCCTTGAGCTCCCGGGCCAGCTCGCCGTCGGGGCCGAACGCGTCCTTCATCTCCTTGGCGAACTCGCCGTCGGGTCCGAAGGCCTCCGTCAGCTCCTTCATGAAGTCGGACTCGGGCCCGAAGGCTTCCATCAGGCCTTTGGCGAAGTCGGAGTCGGGACCGAAGGCCTCCTTCATCTGCTTGGCGAACTCGGAGTCGGGGCCGAGGGAGGCTTCCAGCTCGCCGGCGATCCCCTTCATCGACTTCTCGAGCTCGGGGCCGAGCTTCTGCATGGCTTTCTCGAACTCGGAGCCGGGGCCGAGCTTCTCCGAGAGCTTCGCGGCGAGCTCGTTGACCTTCTCCATCTTGTCGCCGAGGTTGACCTCGACCTCGACCGTCTCTTCCTTCGTCGTGGTCGTCTCGACCTCAGGCTTCTCGGCCTCGGGCTTCTCGGCCTTCGCGGCGGCGGCTTCCTTCTCTGCGATCTTCTTCTTCAGCTTCTCGAGCTTGCGGAGCTGGGCGGCCTTCTTGTCCTTGCCGGCCTTGGCCTTGACCTTGGCCTCGCCCTCCTCGTCATCATCGACGGCCGGCGTGGAGGCCGAGGCGACCGCGGACGTGCCGAACGGGGCGGGCGTGACCGACGAGGACCACGCGGGCAAGGCGAGCAGGGCCAGCAGGCCGGCGCTCAGGAGCACGGGGGCCTTGGGACGCGACGGTGACGGGTCTCGCAGGATCATGGCGACTCTCCTCTCAAGGAACCGGAACTGGCCCGCCCCCACGATGCCCAACGCGGGGACCGGGGGCCTGGGCGGTGAGATCGATCGGCAGACTTCCAGCAGGGCCTCGGCATAGGCCAGCTGGCCTTCGGGGAACAACCGCACGGCGCACTCGTCGCAGGCCAGCTCGGCCTCGGCGTCGAGCCGCCCTCGGGTGAGCCAGAACACGGGGTTCCACCACCACACGAGGCCCGCGACCAGCTCGATGCGCCGGACCCAGTGGTCGCGACGCTTGAGGTGGGCCAGCTCGTGGGCGAGGATGCCCCGCCAGCCCTCGGCGCCCAGGGTCTTCACCAGGGCGTCGGGCAGGAGCAATTTGGGTCGGCCCAGGCACCAGAGCAGGGGGGTCATCGAGCCCGGCACGACCAGCACCTCGGGCACCTTCACGCCCAGGCGGGCCCCCACGTCGCGGGCCTCGTCCTCCAGCCAGGAGGGGGCCGGGACGGCCCTCCGGACCCGGCGACGAAATCGGACGATGCGCCCGGCCTGCACGAGACCCAGTGCCACCGAGGCCATCGCCCAGGCGATCACGATCCCCCGGCCGAGGTTGAAGGCTGCGGGGCCGGTCGGGCTCGGGACGGCCCTGGCGGGGACGTTCGTGCGTTCGAGCATCGTCCGCACGAGGCGTTCCCGGACCATCTGGGCCAGGCTCGGCGCGGCCTTCGTGGCCTCCTCCACATTCGCCACGGCGGCTACCGCACGCTGAGGGCGGGGCCAGGAGACGATCGGGGGCGTGACCAGCTTGACCAGGACCACCAGCCAGAAGGCGTGGCGGGCCACCGGGCCGAGCCGGAAACAGCGGCCGGCCAGGGCCGCGGCCCCCGCCAGCACCGTCGCGATCAGGGTCGTCTCCGCGAACCAGATGAGCATGATCCCGCCTCCCCGAACCCGCTGGATGATCTCGTCCCGAACCGGCTTATCGCTCGCAAGCCTCGGCCCGCGCTTATTTGTCCCTGGCGGAGTCGCCCGATCGGCCCTTGCGTGAGGCGTCGATCAGCTTGCGAATCCGGTCGAGTTCTTCGCTCGTGAATTGATTTCCTTGGACCAGCGCCAGGACCAGCGGGGCCGTCGCGCCGTCGCAGAGCTCCTCGGCGGCGTCCCGAAGGCGACGGCCGAGCAGGTCCTCGCGGGAGACCGCGGCGCTGTAGACCAGCGTCCCGCCCCGGGCCTCGCTCGCGGCGTACCCCTTGGATTCCAGCCTGCGCAGGAGCGTGGCCACGGTCGAGTAGGCCCAGCTCCGGCCCCGGGCCGTGATCAGGTCGAGGACCTGGCGGACCGTGCCCTCGCCATGATCCCAGAGCACCCGCAGGGCCTCGCGCTCGGCCTCGCTCAGATCGGCCTTGATGCTGTCCATCCCGTCGTCCCTCCCGCCAGCTACGTTTTGTAACAGGATCCTATTACGTCGTGTAACAGGCGTCAAGAGGTCGTCGCCGAATTTTTTCGAGGCCGATTGGCAGAGCCAAAGGGCTACTGGCCGGGGGGCGGATCGGACGATAGACTCTGATCGTACCTCGGCCCTTGCGGAACGGCGTGAGCCGCGTTCGGCCCTGGCGGACATCGGACGGCCCAGAATCGAGGAGCCCGCAGTGATGCCCCACGAAGAGACGAACGGAACCGACCGCCGCGACTTCCTGAAGACCGGCGCCGTGGCCACCGCCGCCGTCGCCGGCCTGTCGACCTCGGCCCGAGCCCAGGACGCCCCCAAGAAGGCCGCCCCCCTGCCGCGACGCCCTCTGGGAAAGACCGGCGAGCAGATCACGATCCTGGACCAGGGCGCCGTGCGCGGGCAGAGCCTGGACAAGATCCTGCGTCTGGCCTATACCGGCGGGATCCGCACGTTCGACACCGCCAAGGTGTATGGATCCGAGCCCAACTTCAAGAAGTGGTTCGACCAGGCGCCCGAGGTCCGCAAGGAGATCTTCCTGATCACCAAGGACATGCCCAAGACCCCCAAGCAGATGCTGTCCATGGTGGACCAGCGCCTGGCGACCCTGGGCACCGACCACATCGACCTCTTCTTCATCCACGGCCTGGGGGACGACCACACGCTGGACGACGCCATCAACATGGTGACCGGCCAGGAGTTCAAGGAGACCGCCGACGCGATCCGCAAGTCGGGCAAGGCGAAGTTCATCGGCTTCTCCAGCCACCACAAGGACCGCGCCCCCATCATTGAGGCCGCCGCGAATGCCGGGATCATCGACGCCATGATGGTCCAGTACCGCCCCTGGCTGGAGAAGGACTCTCCCCTGAACAAGGCGCTCGACCTCGCCCACGAGAAGGGCATCGGCGTGATCTCCATGAAGCAGATCGCCGGCAACGTGTACGGCGACAAGCCCCGCGGGAACATCCTCGACGAGGTGAAGCAGAAGGTGGCGGTCCTCAAGGAGCGCAACCTCTCGCCGTTCCAGGGCCTGTTGCACGCGATCTGGAGCGACGAGCGGATCACCAGCGCCTGCGTGAGCATGAAGGACACCGACCAGATCCGCGAGAACGTGGACGCCGCCCGGCGCTACGAGCCGCTGAAGACGGCCGATATCATGCAGCTTCGCGACGCCATGCTGGCGCTCTCGCCCACCCTGTGCGCCGACTGCGACGGCCGGTGCATGACGGCCGCGGGCACCACCGCCGAGCTGGGCAACCTCACCCGGTTCCTCACCTATCACGAGCACCACGGCGACCGCCGCGAGGCCCGCGAACGCTACGCCGAGCTCGCCGCCGAGGCCAGGGACTGGTCGGGCGCCGACCTCAAGGCCGCCAGAGAGGCCTGCCCCGGCCGCCTGGACTTCGCCAAACTCCTGCCCGAGGTCGATCGACTCCTGGCCTGAACCACGCCGCACACGGCTCGCCCCTCTCCCCCGAGGGGCGGGCCGGCACGGGTCGCCAGTGCAGGGGCGTACCGGTCGCACTCGATCGCCGGTCGTGCTAGGCTGATCGGGGAAGGCGATGAGGAGGGGCGGGCCGACGTTGGCCCGGCTCGCGGGCCTCTTCTACGCCGATGGAGGCCGATCGCCATGTTTTCGATCCCGGATCCCGGTTCCTCGAACCTCGGGCACGTTTCGCGACGGGAATGGCTGAGGATCGGGGGCATCGGCCTGGGCGGGCTGTCGCTGGCCTCGCTGGCGGGGCTCGCCCCGGCGCGGGCGTCGGGGGCCGGAGGGAGCTTTGGTCGGGCGAAATCAGTGATCGTGTTCGGGCTCCTCGGCGGGCCCCCGCAGCACGAGACGTGGGACCCCAAGCCGGGGGCCGTGCGGGAGATCCGCGGCGAGTTCGGCTCGATCGCCTCGCGGACGCCGGGCCTGATGGTGGGCGAGCTCATGCCGCGCACCGCCACGCTCACCGACCGGATCGCCGTCCTGCGGGCGATGGTCACGAACGACAATTCGCACTCGTCCAGCGGATACCAGATGCTCACGGGCATCCCGCATCTGCCTCTGGGCCAGGAGAACGCCACGCCAAAGCCTCCGAACATGTCTCCGAGCCTGGGCGCGATGGCGCGCTACCTGATCCCCGACCGGGGCGGGCTCCCCTCGGCAATCACCCTGCCCGAGCACATGTGGAACGACGGCAACATCCCCTGGCCGGGCCAGGACGCGGGGGACCTCGGGCGGAGGTATGACCCCTGGCTCATCCCGTGCGACCCCTCGGCCGGGTCGTTCGCGGTTCCCGGGCTCGACCTGCCCGAGGGGGTGTCCCTGGACCGGCTCGTGGGCCGGAGGTCGCTGCGGGATCGGATGGCCTCCACCCTCGACGCGTTGGGGCAGGGGGGCACGATCGACCAGTTCGATGCGCATGGACGCCGGGCGTTCGACCTGATCAGCAGCGGGCAATCGCGGAAGGCGTTCGACATCGCCTCGGAGCCCGACGGCGTGCGCGATCGTTACGGAAGGACTCGGTTCGGGCAGAGCGTCCTGCTGGCGCGTCGGCTCGTGGAGGCGGGGGTGTCGCTGGTCCAGGTCAACTGGACGCGCATCCCCGACAAGCCCAACCAGGGGGGCTGGGACACCCATGCGAAGCATAACGAGCTGATCAAGACCCTGCTCATGCCCATGATGGATCAGGCGTACTCGGCGCTCCTGGAAGACCTGGAGAGCCGCGGCCTTCTGGACGAGACGCTGGTGGTCTGGTTCGGCGAGTTCGGCCGCACGCCCCGGTTCAACGCCGCGGGAGGTCGCGACCACTGGGGGCGGGTGTTCTCGCTGGCCCTGGCCGGAGGAGGGGTCCGCGGAGGGGTGGTCCACGGCTCGTCCGACCGCCACGGCGCCGAGCCCATGGAGGGCGTGGTGGAGCCGAAGGACCTGATCGCCACGATCTTCCACTGCCTGGGCTTCTCGCCCGAGACCGTCCTCCGCGACCAGCTGGGCCGCCCCCTACCCCTGAGCCGGGGGCGGGTCGTGGAGGCCCTGGTCTGACCCGCGTCCGTCAGGACTCGAGATTCAGGCGGGTGGGGCGAGCGGGGCCGAACGGCCTGGGCTCGCTGAGCAAGTGGGTCGATCGGTTCGAGGCGGCCCCCCGGGCGTCGTCATCGGGCGGGATGGCCGGTGGCTTCCAGGGGCTGGAGTGGTGGAGCCGAGTGCGGTTCTCGTCGTCGTAGTCGGTCACGCGGTTGCGCCCCCTCTGCTTGGAGAGGTAGAGGGCCTGGTCGGCGCGTTCGGTCAGCTCGGCGCCTGTGGTGACCTCCCGGTTCAGGGAGGCGATCCCGAAGCTGGCCGTGACGGGCCGGTGCAGCCACCTTCCGGCGGCCACCTGCTTGCGAAGGCGTTCGGCCGTGGCCCGCGCGTCGGAGGGGGAGGCGCCCAGGAGGATCAGGGCGAACTCCTCGCCCCCGTAGCGCGCGGCGGTCTCGTGCTCGCGGCAGTTCTGGGCGAGCACGGAGCCGATCTCGCGGAGGACGTCGTCGCCGCGGAGGTGGCCGAACGAGTCGTTGAAATCCTTGAAGTGGTCCACGTCCAAAAGGACCAGCGACAGCGGAATCTCCTGCCGGGAGGCGACGGCGAAGGCCCCGTTCAGCGCCCTCTGAAATTCCCGGCGATTCTTCAGGCCGGTCAGGCCGTCGGTCCGGGCCAGCTCCTCGAACCGCTCCTTCTGCTCCTCCAGCCGGGCCTGCACGCCCAGGATGCGGCGGGCGATCTCGAGCCGGACCGCCAGCTCCTCCGGGTCGATCGGCTTCTGGAGGAAGTCGTCGGCGCCGGCCTTCAGGGCCTCCATGCGGTCGCCGCTGCCCACGCGGCTGGTCAGCAGGATCACGTAGGTGTAGAAGTCGTCCTCCGCGCCCCGGATCCGGCGGCAGAGGGAGGGGCCGTCGATGCCCGGCATCATCCAGTCGGAGATGACCAGGGGGAACCGCCCTGCGCGGAGCAGCCGCCAGGCCTCGAGGCCGTCGCTCGCGACCGAGACTTCGTGGCCCATGGACTCGAGCTGTCGGCTCAAGACGAGGAGCAGGGTTTCCTCATCGTCGGCAATCAGGACTCGCATCGGTCTTTTTACGCAGCCTCATGAGGTGTGGATGGCGTAAATAGGGGGTACACTGAAAGCGTAGGCCACGCTCCCGCCTCCGGCTCCGGACTCACCCCGGATGTCTGAGAACGGGCTAGCATCCATTCTCCGGATCATGGATCCTAAGCGACTATCCTGATCGCTGTCGATCGATGTGACGAGGACGGAGCCTGCCTCAAGCTGTTGACCAATCAGTGCTTGTGGCAATGTTGCCGCCAAATTCGGGCGCTGCGGCCTGAGTTGTCGTTTGGGTCGAGCTCGATCTGCGCTGGTTGCCTCGTGCCGGAAATCCCGCCTGCCGCCCCCCGTTCCTCTCACCGAAGCTGCTGGACATGTTAGGACTCTCTATGGACTTTGTGGACACCATTGCGGTCGACGTGCGGTGGTTGACGCCCGCCCGGCGCGTCTCCAGGATCGCGGGCGTGGGCGTCGCGACCCTGGGCGTGGTCGTCCTGCTTGGCCTGGCTCCCTTTGCGCCGGCGGTGAGCCGGATCTTCGAGGGCTGGACGGCCATCAAGGCGAACGTGGCGGTCGCGTTCGTGGCCGCGGGGGTCGCGATTTTCCTCCTCAACGACGGGCGGCGGTGGTCGCGCCTGGCCAGCCGGGCGCTGGCCGTGGTGGTCCTGGCGATCGGCGTGGTGACCCTCCTGCAATACGTCCCTGGGCGTAACCTGGGGGTGGACCAGCTCCTGTTCCGGGAGGGACCGAACCGGCCCAACAAGATCGACCCCGGGCGCATGGGCGTCTCCTCCGCGATCAATCTCTCGGTGATCGGCATTGTCCTGCTCGCCCTGAACGGGCGGTCTCGTCGCTGGCACTCGCTGGCGCAGTGGGGCGTGCTGATCCCGGCGTTCCTCTCGATGCTGTCGCTGATCGCGATCTTCTATGGCGCGGGATCACAATTCGCCTTGCAGCGGCTCATGATCTTCTCGACGCATGGGGCCATCGGTTTCCTCGCCCTTTGCGTGGGGTTAATGCTTGCCAGGCCCGAACGGGGCCCCGTGGCCTTGATCCTGAGCGACTCGCTGGGCGGGATCATGTGTCGCGCCCTTCTCCCGTTGCTCCCCGTGATTTCCGCCGGCCTGGGAAGGCTGCGCCTGGCGGGAAGTTCCGCCAACCTCTTCAACGAACGATTCGGCGTGGCACTCCAGGTCACCACGAGCACGCTCATCACGTCGCTGCTGATCTGGTGGGCGGCGAGGATGCTGACGAGGATGGATCTACGGCGGCAGAAGCTCGTGGAGTCGCTAAAGGAGAGCGGGGCGAGGTCGCGGCAGATCTGCGAGGGACTCCCTCAACTCGTGTGGACGCTCCGGGCCGACGGTTCGTGCGACTATCTCAGCCCCCAGTGGCTGGACTATACGGGCATGCAGGAAGCGCAGGCCCTGGACTGGGGCTGGAGCGAGGCGATCCATCCCGACGACCGGGAGAGGGTGCTGTACTCCCGCGACAGGTTCGAGTCGGGCACGCAGTTCGACGCCGAGTTCCGTTTGCGCTCCGCCTCGGGCGAGTACCGCTGGTTCCGGACCCTGGCCTTGCCGCTGAAGGATGAGGCCGGAAAGGTCGTCAAGTGGTTCGGCACCAACACGGACATTGAAAGCTACCGGGTCCAGGCGGCGGCCCTCAGGGAGAGCGAGGCCCGGCTCCAGCGCATCCTCTCGGCGGCGAGGCTCGGGCACTGGGAGTGGGACCTGGAAGCCGACCGGATCGTCTACCTCAACGGCAATGACTCGCTCTTCGGGCAGCCGAGCGACATGACCTTCGATTGCTACTCGGAATTCCTCGAAAATGTCCACCCCGAGGATCACGACCGGCTTCAGGCCGACATCGACCACAGCATCGCGACCGACGCCCCGTTCGATACCGAATTCCGGGTCGTGTGGCCCGACGGCTCCCTCCACTGGCTCTCGGGCAAGGGCGGGGTCTCACGCGACGAGTCCGGCAAGGCGATTCGCATGGCGGGCATCAACAGCGAGATCACCGAGAGGAAGGAGGCCGAGGCCCACATCCGCAAGCTGAATGAGGATCTCGAACGCAGGGTCGCCGAGCGGACCCGCGACCTGGCCCAGGCCAACGCCATGCTCCGCGTCAGCGAGGAGCGCTACCGCAACGTGGTCGAGGATCAGACCGAGCTGGTCAGCCGGTTCAGCCCGGACGGGACGTGCACGTTCGTCAATGACGTTTACTGTCGGTTTTTCGGAAAGCCTCTCTACGAGCTGCTTCACCGTTCCTGGACACCCGTGGTCCATCCCGACGACGTGGATCACATCACGACCCAGCTTGCCAGCCTCAGCCCCCAGAATCCCCTGGTCCTGATCACGAACCGGGTGTTCGACCTCCATGGGCAAGAGCGCTGGATGGAGTTCGCCAATCGCGGGCTATTTGACGAACAGGGGCAACTCGTCGAGATCCAGTCCGTCGGCCGGGACATCACCGAGCGCAAGCGGGCCGAGGCCGAGATCCGCCGCGCCCTCGCCACGGCCGACGCCGCGACCCGGGCCAAGGGGGAGTTCCTGGCGAACATGAGCCACGAGATCCGCACCCCCATGAACGGCGTGATCGGCATGACCGACCTGCTGCTGGACACCCCCCTGAACGGCGTCCAGCGCGACTACATGCAGACCATCCGATCCAGTGGCCACGCCCTCCTGACGGTGATCAACGACATCCTCGACTTCTCCAAGATCGAGGCCGGCAAGCTGACCCTGGAGCGGAGCCCGTTCCGCGTGCGGGCGCTCGTGTCCGACGTGTCCGACCTGCTGGCCCCGCCCGCCCATCAGAAGGGCCTGAAGCTCGCGCAGCGTGTGGCCGACGAGGTGCCGGAATGGGTGGTGGGCGACGGCGGGCGCATCCGCCAGGTGCTCATGAATCTCGCGGGCAACGCCGTGAAGTTCACCGACGAGGGCGAGGTCGAGGTCGAGGCGATCCTGGTGGAGGACGCGGCCGAGTCCCTGACCCTCAGGTTCCTCGTCCGCGACTCGGGCGTGGGGATCCCCGAGGATCGGCAGGCCGACGTGTTCGAGAGCTTCACGCAGGTCGAGGGCGGGAACGACCGCAAGCACGGGGGGACCGGCCTGGGCCTCACGATCTGCCGGAGCCTCGTGACGATGATGGGGGGCCGGATCGGCCTGGAGAGCCAGCCGGGCCGGGGCAGCTCCTTCTGGTTCGAACTCCCCCTGGGCAAGGCCGGCGACGAGACCGATCTGCCCCGCCCCGAGTTTGCCGGGCTCCACGTGCTGGTGGTCGACGAGGATGAGGCCCACCGCGATCTTGTGACCGAGATGCTCCGGTCCTGGGATTGCCGGCCCGAGATTGTCCACTCGCCCGACGAGGCCCTGGCGCGGATCTTCGAGGCCGCGAGCGGCGACCCCTTCCAGCTCGTGCTCCTGGACCACCACACGTTCGGGATGGGGGCCGAGCAGGTGGCCGAGGCGATCGCGGCCCTCCCCGGGTTCGTCCGCACGCCGATCGTGTTGATGGTCTCGCCCGAGATGACCTGGGACGGCGCGGGCGCGGCGGACGGCCCGTTCCTGGCCACGCTCACCAAGCCGTTGCGTCGGATGGCCTTCTACGACGTCCTCAGCCGGGTCGCCTCGCCCGGCCTCGCCCCGAAGGCCGAGGGGCCCGTGGACACCGCCTCGCCCGCGGCACCGGCGTCGTTCTGCGTCCTGCTTGCTGATGACAACGAGGTCAACCGGCGTGTGGCCACCGCCATGATCGAGCGCCTGGGGGGGCGGGTCGAGGCGGTCCTCAACGGTCGGCAGGCCGTGAACGCGCTGGATCACGACCGCCACGACCTGGTCCTGATGGACGTCCAGATGCCCGAGATGGACGGGTTCGCCGCCACGTCCGCGATCCGCGAGGCCGAGCGGTCCACGGGCCGGCACATCCCGATCATCGCCATGACCGCGCACGCCATGAAGGGGGATCGCGACCGCTGCCTGGAGGCCGGCATGGACGACTACCTGACCAAGCCGGTCTGCCAGGAGCCGCTCCAGAAGGCGATCACCGCGTGGACCGGTCATCGCAAGGATGCTGCGCCTTCGCCGGTCGCGACCTCGTCGGCCGAGGAGAGCTTTTCGCGAGAGGCCCTGCTCAAGGCGTGCGGGGGCGATCCGCATCTCATCCGCGACGTCCTGGGCCTGACCCTGAAGAAGACCCCGGACCGGGTCGCCCGGCTGGGGGCGGCCGTTGGGGCCGGCGACGGGCCTCAGATTGCGTGGGAGGCCCACGGCCTGAAGGGGGCCTTGCTGGTCATCGGGGCCCTCGCCCTGGGCGAGCAATGCGAGTCGCTGATGGTCCTGGGTCAGCGGGGGCGGATCGTGCCTGCGAAGGAGCTCTTCCGCGAGATCGCCCGGGGATGGGACCGACTGGCCGCCGATCTGCCGCGATACCTGGAATCCCTGGATTCGGCCCCGTCCTGAGCATTCGCGTGCGGAAGACGGTCGACTTCCCGGCCCGCCTTGTAGGCATCCGGCCGCCTTCGGCTTATCATGAGCCTGACGAAGATCGGCCCAGGGTTTCCCAAGCGAGGATCACACGATGTCGGAACCACACCCCCCGGGTGACCCCGCCGAGGCGTCGATCGCGCACGAGATCGAGGAGCTTGCGGGCCGCCTCCACGAGGCCGACCACCTCCAGCCCGAGGCCCGCGCCGAGGTCGCCCGCCTGCTGGGTGAACTCCGGACCGTGCTCGCCCACGCCGAACGCTCCCCCCACGCGGAAGACCTCGCGCAGGGCACCGCCGAGCTCGTCCGCGCGGTGAAGGAAGAGCGTGATCCGGGCCTCGTCTCGGCGGCGAGGACCCGGCTCGATGACGCGGTCTCGCGAGCCGAGGCCGAGTCCCCCCTGGCCACCAACATCGTGATCCGCCTGCTGGACGTTCTCACCGGGATCGGCCTTTGATCCGGCGGTGATCGCGGATTCAGGTTGAGGGTCGATCGTCAGTTGAACCACAGCGCGAAGCCCAGGAACTCCCCCTGGAAGATGCGCTGGAGCCTCCGCCAGACCTCGGGCGTGGTGAGCTCCCCGTCTTCCAGGTAGGGCACGGCGGAGGTACCCTGCACCCAGAGGACCAGGTCCAGCTCGCGGGGCTCGGCGAACACGCGGCGGAGGTTCACGCCCCGCCCTCCGGCGTCCCGCCAGAAGGGGACGAGCTTGCGGCCGTCGAGGATCTCCTGCGCCTCGTCCAGGAAGGTGACGGTCCAGCCCTTGACCATCTCCTCGGTGATCTTGACGCCGGGGATCACACCGGTCTGCTTCGGGTTGGGGATCCACTCGCGGTCGTCGTCGGTCTCGGCCATGTAGCACGCCCACGACTCCCGGCTCAGGGCGATCGTGGCCTTCAGGTGGTCGAGGACCGAGGCCATGCGCTTCGGCTCGACCACCGGCAGGCGGACGAGGTGGACCATCGCGATCAGGTCGGAGATCTGCCCCGAGTCGAATCCTCCGCGCGGTTCCCGGTTCCGGAGGAAGCCGTAAGGGGTCTCGGGCCGTGCGAAGAACAGGTGCGCGGTGCGTTCGAAGAGGTCCCGGCCGTCGTGCGCGAGGTAGATCTCGCCGAAGGTGCTCAGCAGGTGGGCGTAGCCCCGCAGCCAGGCCACGTCGCCGCGGTCGAAGGCGATCACGAACCCCTCGACCTGCGCGGGCTCAATCTGGGCCTGGCGGTTCATCCGTGAGTAGAGCTTCCATAGCGATTCGTCGTCCGACGCTTTCCCGTCCCCGTCCAGATCCAGGCGGATCCGGGCGAAGTGCAGGGGGAGCTTCACGTTGGGGTCGTCGAGCGGGGCCAGGGTCTCCTCGACCTTGCGGAGGTCGTCGGTCCACGCCTGGAGGATCCCGCGCAGGTCGTCGTACTTGATCGGGCTGGGGTCGGGGTTCGCGGGGACGGGCAGGCGGGCCAGGGGCAGGATCCCTGCGGCCGGGTCGGGCCGCAGGCCGTATTTGTGGAACGACTGGGCGAGCCGCTCGACCGCCCTCACGAACTGGATCGTGCCCAGGCCGAACCGGGTCTGGGCGTCCCTGGGGTTGCCCTTCAGGGACTCGGCAAGGGCCGCCTCCCCCTCGGCGAGCTTGCCCTGAAGGAGGTAGGACTCGGCCCGGGGCGGATCCTCGGCGTGGGCGAGGGGGGCGGCGGAGAGGCATCCTGCGGCGATCAGGGCGAGAACGCGGGCGGTCCTCATGGGTCGGGCTCCGGTGGAGAGTTTCTGGCGAGGGATCTCCGCCAGAGATACCCGCTTGCCCCCGATCCCGCCAGTTCCTCGCCGGCGGAGGAACCGGGCACTCCGAGGGAGGACACTTTGCCCGCTCGTCAGAATGTTGTAAGTTGACCTTGGACGATGTCGTCGCGTGCCCGCAGGGTCGTTCTCCCGAGGATCGAACGGGCCGCCAACCCGTCGCCGGGGAATGTGGGTGGCACGCAGGACGGAGCAGACATCGCAAAACAGCGATTCAGTCATTCAAAGGCGGGTCGGCCCTGTGGATGGTCGATCCCGATGCGCCGATGCCCGAGACGGAGCCCCATGTCGCCGATTTCCGGTCCCCGGCCCTGGCCGCAGGCTGCGCCACGGTCGGGATCGGCCTCGTTTTGCTTCTCGGATGGACCCTGGGGATCGCGTTTTTCCCGGGCGTGCAGCCGGGCCCCGGCGCGATGGATCACGCGGGCACGGCGCTGGCGTTGATCCTGGCGGGCGGTTCCCTGGGCTTGAAGGTCTCGCGGGAGACGGCCGCTCGTCGCAGGATGGCCCTCGCCGGGGCCTGCGGGGTGCTGCTGATCGGGCTGGTGCGGCTTCTCGGGTACGGCCTGGGGTGGGACGGCGGCCTGGATCGTCTGCTGCTTCTGCGCGAGGCGGGGTCTGGCGCCCGCGTGTCGGGCGGCATGTCGCCCAACACGGCCCTGGCGTTCGTTCTGGTGGGCGGGGCGCTCGCGGGGATCGACGCGAGGCCTCGCCGCCTGGGCCTGTGGCCCGGCCAGATCCTCGCCCTGGGCGCGGCGCTGATCGTCGGGCACGAACTGATCGGGCATGCCTTCAGCGCGACCTCGCTGATCGGCATGCACCCCCACGCGCCCATGGCCCTGAGCGCGGCGGTGGGGCTGGGCCTCCTGAGCCTGGGCCTCCTGCTTGCCCGGCCCGACCGCGGCGTGATGGCCGTGGTCAGCAGCCCCGGCGCCGGCGGGGTCATGGTCAGGCGGCTCCTGCCGGCGGCGGTCCTGATCCCGGCGGTCGTGGGGTGGGTCACGTGGTCTTCCCAGCGCGAGGGGATCTTCGACCAGGTCATGGCGATGTCCCTGTTCGTGATGATCAACATCCTGCTCTTCGCGGGGCTCATCTGGGGGATCGCGGCGTCGCTCGATCGGATGGACCGGCGTCGCGGCAAGGCCGAGCGACGGATGCACTTGCAGCATACCGCCTCGCTCGTGCTCTCGGGCGATTCCCGGCTGGACCAGGCCTTGCCGGGGCTCTTGCGGGCGATCTGCGAGAGCCTGGGCTGCCACGAGTCGGCC
>JANOBY010000119.1:0-5629 GCA_031411935.1 Planctomycetales bacterium
GGCGATCACGTCGGCAAAATCCTTCAGGCGGGCCAGCCCGCCCGTCATGCCCGAGGCCAGCTTGAGCTCGACCAGGGCGGGCAAGCTCACGAACTTGATCCCCTCCATCTCGACCGCCACATCCGCCGGGTCGGGGAACGCAACAGGCTTGGGCTTGCCGTCGCCGGGGAACTCGCCCGCGACCAGAAATTCGATGCGTACGCCGTGCTCAGTGTCGCGGAGGTTCTTGCTCTTCTCGAAGGGAGGCAGATAGCCGAGGCCGTCGAGCTTCTCGTGGATCAGGGCCAGGCCGTCCCTGGTGACGAGGATGTCGACGTCCTCCGTGAAACGACGGAAGCCGTGACGGTACAGGGCCATCCCCCCAGCAACGGCATAGGGAAGTCCGAGATCCGCCAGACGACGAGTCACCTTCTGCAGGGCGTCCTGCACCGCGCCCTTGTTCTCGAAAAATCGGCTTCCCTCGCTCATGGCGAGATTCCAATCCTGATCGAGTTGCCGTTCGAAACTGAGGGGCAATTCTGTCGCGGGTTTACCTGGCATGAGTCCTCCCCTCGCCGCCCTGTCACGCAACCAGACTCAATGATTAAACAGGAACTCCTTCGAGTTCACCAGCGCCCAGAGCAGGTCGCGCAGGACGCCTTCGCGGTCGCCGCTTGAGGACTGGTTGCTCTCGACGAGCCTCTTCTGCTCTTCCGTAGGGGGGCGTCCCATCGTGGCGAGGAAAAGCCACTCGACGATCTGGGCGTCGGATGTTCCGGACGCGATCAGCGTCTTGATGCGGCCTTCCGGCGACGTGAGGCGGGCTTCCAGGGCCTCCCCGTTGAGCAGGTGGAGGACCTGCGGCATGGTCACCTCCCCGGTGCGTTCGCAGGCGCAGGGCGTGACGCGTTCGGGCCTCCCAAACGTGTCGAGCAGGTAGCTCTGCACCCTGGGGTCGGGAAGCTGCACCGCGAGCAGGCCCTCGGCGTAGCCGTCGAACCGCTCCCCCACGCCGGTGGACGTGGCCAGGGCGTCGGCCAGGACCTCGGCCGGGAGCCTCCGCGGGTAGTAGTGCGAGAAGAACTTGCGGTCGGCCGCGTTGCCCGGCAAGGGGGCCGAGCTGAGCGCGTAGGTGCGCGAGGTCGCGATCGTCCGCATGAGGTGCTTCAGGTCGTAGCCGTGCGCCACGAGGTCGCGGCACAGGGCGTCCAGCAGGGGCTCGTTCGTCGCGGGGTTCGTGGCGCGGAGGTCGTCCACGGGCTCGACCAGCCCCACCGAGAAGAAGTGCTTCCAGAGGCGATTGACGATCGCGCGAGCGAACAGAGGGTTGTCCTTCGCGGTCATCCACGAGGCCAGGGCCTCGCGAGGGTCCTGCCCCGGCTCCAGCTTCGCGTCCGACCGGTCGAGCGGCCTGGGCGGGAGGAACGCGCCGGTGCGGGGCTGGCCGATGCCCACCTTCTCGTCGCTCACGTTCATCGCCCGCTTGCGGCCCCGGCGGCCGGGCACCCCCACGTCGAGCACGCGGCCCTCGTCGGTCGCCTTGCCGTCGAGCTTCACCCTCGTGAAGAAGGCGGCCATCCCGTAATAGTCGTCCTGCGTGAACCGCTCGAGCGGGTGGTTGTGGCACTTGGCGCACTGGATCCTCGTGCCGAGGAACGCGTGCGTGGAGGCCTCGGCCAGGTCCTCGGGCTTGCGGTTCACCAGGAAGTACCCGCCGGCGGGCTCCTGCGAGAGCGGGCCCCTCGCCGTGAGCACCGCCGTGACCATCTGGTCCCAGGGCCGGTTCTCCTGCACGGCCGAGCGGATCCAGCGGGCGAAGCCCCGCACGCCCTTCTGCCCTCGCTGGTCCTGGTCGCGCTCCACGCGGTTCTGGAACAGGTCGCCGAAGTACGACGACCAGAAATCGACATACGCGGGGCTCTGCAAGAGTTGATCGACGAGCTTCGCGCGCTTCCCGGGATCGGGGTCGGCCAGGAACGCCTTCACGGCCTCGGGCGAGGGCAACGCGCCGGTCAGGTCGAGCGACACCCTCCGCAAATACGTGGCATCGTCGCACCCCGGGGAGGGCTCGAGCCGGACCTCCCGGAGCTTCGCCATCACGGCCTCGTCCACATAGCCGGTGCCCGCCGGGTAGACCGAAGGATCGACCTCATGGTCATACGGGGTGGTGATCGCGTGGACGGCCACCTGCCCCTGATACAGGGCCATCACGGCGGTGGCGCCGGGCCTCAGGCTCTTCACCTCGCCCGATTCGCCCACGCTGGCGAGCCCTTCCTCGTTCGACTTGAAGAGCGCCAGGGCCGTCACGTCGCGGTCCGACCCGTCGGAGTAGGTCGCCCTGACCTTCAGGGCTTGCGCCTCGTCGGGCCGGTACGACCGCGACGCGGGCTCGATCGCCAGGGCGGTCACGGTCGGCTCCTTGCCCGAAGGGCCGGGCGCCCCGGAGGCGATCCAGGCGAGCAGGGTCGTGTACTCGGGCGAGCCCGCCTCCAGCTTCTTGCCCCCCTTGTGCGGCACCCTCATGAGCGGCTTGGCCAGCAAGAGGCTCTCGCGGGGGCGGCTCTTGGCGATGCGACGGCCCCGGGCCTCGCGCGTGATCGCCAGGAAGTCCAGCTCGGGCGCGAACCCGCGGAGGCTCAGCTTGAACCCGTTCTGCCCCGAGAGCTTGCCGTGGCAGCCCCCCGAGTTGCACCCCAGCCTCGTGAGAACCGGCTCCACGTCGTTCACGAACGAGGGGACCGGCGGCGACACCGGGTCGTCGGCCACGGCCAGGGCCAGGAGCAGCGCGGCGATCCTCATGGGCCGGAATCCTCACAATGGGGCGGGGAGGCGAGGGGCGCGGCGGGGAGGGGGCGACCCATGCGGACGAGGCCGCCGGAATGTCCTGGCGGAGGATTCTTCGACCCTCCACCGGGATCATACGCTTGTTAAATAAATCTTACTGAGATCTCAGCCCCCCTGTCTAGCTCGTTCGGGGCGAAGTGGTGTTGGCGGGGCGGGCGAAGCTCAGGTGGTGGGCGCAGTGGATCCGGTGCAGGAGCCGCCATTCCTCGACGCTCAGGGGGCCGAACACGGGGTGGACGGTGAAGGGACCGTCCTCGGCCAGGAACAGGCGGATCGTGGCGCGCAGGGCCTCGGCCTCGGCGCGGTCGTCAAGGCCGGGCTTCGGCTCCAGGGCCTTCGACGGCAGCTTGACCCCCTCGGGCATGCGCCCGGTGCGGAAGATGTGGCGGCGGGCGAACGGCCCGATCGTCCACCGCATGAGCCCGTATCCGCGGATCGGCTTGCCCTCGACCGTCATCTCCATGGCCTTGGAAAGGTGCCGGCAGATCTGGCCGAGCGACCACTTGCCCACGGTCTCGTGCCCCAGGAGCAGGCGATCGACCTCGGGCATCACGTCATCGAGGGAAGAGAAACGCAAGGCGCGACGTTCGGGCACGGGGCGGGTCTCCGGGGGTGCAGGACCGAGAGTCGGCGCTTTCGGCGAGCGCAGGCCGTCTCTGCCCTGCAGATTACCCGAGCGCCAGGGCCGCGTACATCGGGTCACGGTCCGCGAACCGAGCCTCAACCCAGCTCCGGGTCGGGCAGGGGCTTCTCCGGGCCCGCCCCCCTCGCGGAGTTGCGGGTGTCTCGCCAGAAGAGCCACATGAAGCCCATGCCCGCGACCGCCGCCAGGATGTGCGTGACGATCGTCGTGTAGAAGTTCCCCCGGCCCCTCTGGCGGACGAGCCGCCCCGATTCCAGCCGATCGTTCGGGCCGACCTCGATGAAGAAGTCGTCCCCGGAACCCTCGGAAATCACCCCCCGGAACGGGACCGACCGGACGCGCGTCTCGCCCGTCTTGTCGAGCTGCGAGAGCTTCAGGTCGCCCAGGACCGCGATCGCCTGGTCGCGGCCGAAATCGCGGCCGACCGCGTGGCCGTCGGGCAGGTCCGCGAATCGGACCTTCTGCTCGACCCCGGGGTGCGCATTGATCACCGCGGGCTCCATGAGCGTCTGGCCCGACGTGTTAATCAGGAACAAACGCCCCTGGAACGAATTCCCCGACGAGCACCCCCCGGCCCCGCCCAGGAGGATCCCGGCCAGGACCAGAGAGCGAAACCGAGCACCCGAAACCCAGACCATGGTCGTCATCCCCCTCGCATCGAGCCCGATCGCGGATCCTCAAGGCTCCGCGCCCGATTCTCGGACGAACGGCACCGATCCGCAACTCCCGGGCCCGAACCCGATCCGCTCGCCCCATCCACCGGCACCGCGATTCTGTTACCATGCCGCCGCAACAGGCCACCTCGCCGGGACGCCGGAAAAGGAGATCGACGATGGGATGGTTCCGGGTGTCCATCGGCAGGATCATGATCCTCGTGGCCTTGCTGGCCGTGAGCCTGGCCTTCGTGCGCATGGCCGCCTTCTATGACGACGAGATGGCCGCGGGCGTGGCCCTGCCGGGGATGCTCCTGCCCTGGGGCGTCTTCCAGGCCGTTCGCCTTCGAGGCCGACCGCGCGGCTTCTGGGCGGGATTCGTGGTCGCGGGCCTGGCGGCCACCGCGGCGTTCGTGTGGGCCACGGCGACCCCGGGCTCCGGGCTGTTCCTCGCGCTGGTGGCCTACACGAGGCGCGCCACCGATCTGTTCCGGTGGATGCAAATCGGCCGATGGATGCTCTTTCTGCCCCGCCCGATGCTCGCCGAGTACGCGCTTTTCGCGGTGGTGTGGGCCCTCCCGCAGATCGCCGTGGCCCTGTTCGGCGGCCTGCTCGGCCGGGAGGCGTTCGGGCGTGGGGATGGATCCCCTCTCGGATCCTCTCCCCCGGAAGACACGATGGGCTGAGCCTGGGGTCGCCTTCGCGTGAGGCCCGGACCTCCGCTTCAAGGCCGCATTCCGCCCGAAGTAGAGGTACAGGCAGACGCCAAGCCCCACGGGGATCGCGATCCCCATGTAGACGATGTCGAAGACATTCCGAGCATCGATCTTCATGGGAGAACCCTCGCCGCCTGGAAGGCCATTCGACCGGTCCTGGATCAGAAGTAGCTGAGCCACGCCGACCGGTTCCGGCGCTTCAGGTCGGCGAACCAGGCGCAGGGCGGGTACAGGATGATGAGGGCCGTGATCCACATGAGGTAGACGAAGGGTAAGCCGTACCCGTACCCCTCGGGCGCTCGCGAGAACCCTCCGCCCAGGAGCCACGCATAGGGCTCACCGCGTAGCATCGCCACCACGAGCGCCAGAGCATGGGCCAGCGGCCATTGCAGCAGGTAGAAGAACAGGGGGACGCGCCCGATCGTGACCAGCGGCCGTCCCACCGCGCCGACCCCGCGATCCACGAGCCCCAGGAACGTGATCGCCGGCCCGAGCGTCATCAACAGATACAGCAACGACGGCGGGTACTTCTCGCAGTTCAGGAACGACAGGAGCGTGTAGAGCGGGCCTCGGCTCTGCGTGCTCCAGGGCTCGGGATCGCCGTACAGGTTGCTCAGGCGGAGCCCCACGAACGCGGCGGTCATGCCCAGGCCGATGGCGAGCAAGACCCTGCGGCGGCGTTCGGCGGGAAGCGTGATCACCGCCCCGAGCGCATAACCGGCGGCCATCACGCCGATCCACGGCACGAGCGGATAGGCCACATAATAGCGGGCCCCGGCGAAGGGCTCGGTGGA
>JANOBY010000120.1:0-19190 GCA_031411935.1 Planctomycetales bacterium
GGTTGCCGTCATGCTCGTGATCGGCCGTGGGGGCGGCGATGGACCGAACCGGCTCCATGGTCAGGAACTTGCTCACGGGGTCGAGGTTCGCCTCGCTCGGGTCGATCACGGCCACGCGGTTCACGCCGTCCCCCTGCGGGCCGACCGCGTAGTTGTTGTACTTGACCATCAGCAGGAAGGACGACGTCCCGTCGTAGTCGGGCACCATGGACACGGGCACGATCGAGGGCGTGTCGTCCCACCCGAAGGCCCCGGGGATCTTCGCCTGCGTGAGCGTGGAGTCGAAGTGCAGAAGCCACCCGCGATAGGTGGTCCCGAAGGGGGATTCGAGCACGCCGTAGTAGACGTCGCCGTCGGGCCCGACCAGAGGCGACGCGGTCCCGTCGTCCGAGAGGATGGAAGCGTTGCCGGTCTTCGGGTCCACCAGCGCCGCCTTCGCGGTGGTGGCCAAGGTGGTGGAATCCAGGCCGAGCAGGTATCCGCGGCCGAAGTTGCCGTTGTTGACCGCCACGTAGACCGTCCTGCCATCGTTGCTGATCGCCGGGGCGCAGTTGGTCACGACCTTGGCCATGGCGGCATCGCCCGAGGCCGTGGCGGCCGACACGAACGACCCGGTGCCGTCGGCCGCGATCCTCGCCAGCCCGCCCTTCAGATTCAGGGGCGTGGCGCCCGTGACCGTGAAGCCGAAGTAGAGGTTCCCCGCGTTGTCCGCGGTGATCGGCGTGCTGATGAAGACCTGGCTATTGTAGGCGGAGGGGTTGGCCGCGTAATTCGCCTCCCCGAAGAACGTGACCGTCCGCGAGACCGGGCCGGTCGCCACGTCGGGGTTGTCCACGAGGATCACCTGGCCCCCCACGCCGGGCATGGCCAGCGCCCCCGAGGAGGTCAGCGTGGGGCCATAGCTGGGCACCCAGTTGTGCGGGGGCAGCGCGTACGGGGTGTCCAGGCTCCAGAGGAACTCGCCCGTGGCCTCGGTGCGGGCCTGGATCTGGAAGCCCCCGGTCGCCCCGGTCTTCACCGGCAGGAGAAGCGTCCCGGACGAGGTGATCGCGGGCGATCCGCAGTGGACGAGCAGGGTCGTGCCCGAGTATTGCGGGTTCATGTCCACCGGGGTCTGCCAGCGGATCGTCTCCAGGGGCTGGGAGGCCACGGTCGAGACCGCCGTGTGCTGGGCATTGCCCGCGTATCCGGCCCAGGCCCCGTTCAGGAGCGAGCGGACCTCCAGGCGTTCGATCCGTGGGCGAAGAGACCGAGGGCGCGCGGAACGACGAAGAACGGGCGTTCTCATGGAGGGACTCGCTTGATGGGGACGATTCGCGACTGAGGGCCGAGCCGAGCGACCGGGAGGGGCCGGGAGGGGCGGGCGAAGGGTCGCCCGGAGGAGCCGGACGAGTTTCTCGAATCACTAGAACTTACCACCTGCACCTGTCGAGCCCCCACTCTCCGCCGCCCCGGAAGCCCCGCCCGGGACCTGCAAAAGAAGGCGGAGAGGAGGGCGATAACGAACCCTCGCATGGCGAAGCTTCTCGTTCCCACGCTCCGCATCGCCCGATGACAGGCTCGACCGAGCGGGGTCTCCCGGAGGGCCCGAGGCGGAGCCTCGAAGACGGCATTCCCGCGCGGAGTGTAAGAACGAGAAGCAATCATTCAAGTCAGAGCCAATGGACGTGGACGCCCGATCGATCTGAGATCGAGGATTGCGACGGTCAAGCGTGAACCGTTGGAGAGGGCCTCAGCCCCTCCCTCGGCAGGACCTCGGCCGCGACCGCGCAGACGGGAGCGCGACCCCGACCGGCGTCCTCATGTCAGGGTCGGACCTTGTCGACGGATTTCCGGGAATGGTCTCTCCCCACCGATCGGAAGCCGGGGGCACCTCGATAGTATCGGTGGGCGAGGTGCTTCCGAGCATCCATCCGGCTCATTGACAATCCGACCACCGGGACGGGCACCGCCGATCCACCAGGGGCCAGGCTTCGCAAAAATGTGAATTTGCAGAACGAACCCAATTTGGCGGCGTCGCCAGGGAACCGCACCCACGCGGATGCATTTCTCAGGAAAGGACTTAGGACTCATCGCCGGGCGGAGCAACGGTCCATTTCGTCATGCGAAAACCGGAAAACGAAGCCAAAACGAACCCAAAACGAAGCCAATCGAACCCAATTTTGGACCTCGGGACGGATGACGAACCCATTGGTCATCCGCCCCGAGCCGGCTTCTTTCGTCCCAGGGCGGGCCTCGCCGATCGATCGAAGGTCGCCAAGGCCGCCCTGGCAGGCGTGACCGATTAACGGAAGAGGCGCTGGGCGAAGAGGTAGAGGTTGTTCCTCCACTCGGTGGCGTCGTGGCCGTTGCCGTCCACATGCCACACGTGCGGGATCTGCTTGTCCTTGAGGAGGGCGTGCACGCCCTGGCTGATGCCGAGGAGGTTGTCCTTGTTCCCGCAGGCGAGCCACAGGAGCTTGATCTGCTCCTTGGCCTTCTCGGGATCGGAGAGGAGTTCGGCCGCGGGCTTGGTGTTCGGGGCCGAGGAGAAGGCGCCGATCCAGGCGAAGGTGTCCAGGTGACCGAGCCCGAAGTTCAGGGTCTGCCCCCCGCCCATGGAGAGCCCGGCCAGGGCGCGGTGCTCGCGATCGGCCTGGACCGAGTACTTCGCCTCGATCGCGGGGATCACGTCCTTGAGGAGGTCCTCCTCGAAGGCGGCGAAGGCCGGGGCGGAGGCGAACACGTTCCCCTCGGGCCGGTCGTTCTTCTGGGCGCGGCCGTTGGGCATGACCACGATCATGGGCTCGACGTTGCCGTCGGCCAGCAGGTTGTCGAGCAGGAGGTTGGGTTTGGCGAACCGCTGCCACTCCGTCTCGTCGCCGCCGATCCCGTGCAGGAGGTACAGGACCGGATACTTCGTGTCGGCCGAGTAGCCGGGCGGCGTGTAGACCTGCATCTTGCGGGTCGTGCCCACGGACTTCGAGTCGTACGAGACCATCTCCAGCTTGCCGTGCGGGACGTCCTTCTCGGCGTCGATGCCGGCCGGCGGGTCGGGGAAGGCGGGCACGTCGTCGCTGTTCAGGACGATCGGCTGGCGCTGCGGGGGCCCGTTGCGGCGGGCCACGGGGGCGGCCCTCTTGAACAGGAGGGGCGCGAACTCGTTGAGGCTGCGACGCCAGGTCAGCCACTCGTGCGAGGTGCCGGGCGACTCGTAGTAGACGTGCTTGATCCCGGCCTTCTCCAGCGTCTCGTGATATCCCTTCACGCCTTCATACATCCGCCGGGGCTCGGTCGTTCCGATGCCCAGCCAGACCAGGCGGACCTTCTTGTTGAACGCGTCGGCGTCGGCCATCACGCCGTCGTGGGCGGTCTTCGGGTCGAACGGGGCCCCGCCGAACCCGCCGCCCGCGCCGCTGAAGCCGCCCAGATAGGCGAACTTATCAAGATGCTTGAGCGCGATCTGGAACGTCTGCATGCCGCCCATGGAGAGCCCGGCCATGGCCCGGTTCTCGCGATCCGGGAGGGTCCGGTAGGTGGAGTCGATCATGGGGATCAGGTCCTTGACGACCACATCCTCGAACGCGCCGAACATCCGGCTGAAGTCGGGGCGAGGGGCGTTCGGCCCGGGAGCGACCGGCGCTGGGGGCGTCTCGCCCGCCCGCCGCGCGTAGCCCTGTTCCATGACCACGATCATCGGCCGGGCCTTCTTCTCGGCGATCAGGTTGTCGAGGATGAAGCTCATGCGGCCCTGGTTCGGCCAGCCGGTCTCGTCCTCGCCTCCGCCGTGCTGGAGGTAGAGCACGGGGAACCGGGCCTCGCGATCGGAGTCATATCCGGGCGGGGTGTAGACGAAGACCCGGCGATGGTCCCCGGTCGTCGCGGAGAGGTACCAGCGCTCGCGGACCTCGCCGTGGGGCACGTCCTTGGGCAGGTAGTACTCGACACCCTTCTCGGGGACCTCGATGCCGCTGGTGTCCTTGCCCGTGCCGTAGAAGGTCTGGCTTGCGGGGTCGTTCACCTGCACGCCGTCGATGAACATCCGGTAGTAGTGGAACCCGGGCGCGACGGGCTCGGTGGTCGCGGTCCAGGTGCCGTCGTCCCCCTTCGTGGCGGGATACCGCGTGTTGTCGAAGAAGGCGAATTCGACCTTCTGGGCGTCGGGCGCCTTGATCCGAAAGGTCACCCGCAGGTCGTCGAGGATGCGCGGGTACTCCGAGCCCCGGATGTTGGTGGAGGCGGGTTTGCCCCCAGGGGGCTTCGCCTCCTGGGCCGGTGCCCCGAACGCGGGAAGGATCAGGAACATGAAGCCGGCAAGCCACGGCCTGTTCATCGAGGAACCTCCAGGGAGATCTGATGGGAGAGATTGAGGTGTGCGGATGCGACGGCCCGGTCACTCGAAGCCCTCGACCGTCGCCGCCATGATGATGGGCGCGGAGCGATCGCTGCCCTTGACCAGCTCGATGCTCGAGATCGTGTCCTTCTTGCCGGGCGTGACGCTCAGGTAGCGGACCTGCTGGCCCCGGAGTTTGAACGCCTGCTTCGAGCCCGGGACATCCCGGCTGCCGTTGAGGTCGGCGAACTCCACGCCGTTCTTGAGCTCGTGGTCTTCCGTGGCGCCCCCCTCGTAATGGATGCGGACGATCATCGAGACCGTGCCTTCCCGGCCCGCGGGGAACCCGAGGATGGACACGCCGCTCAGGAGGTGGATCGCCTTCGCCGTGGTGTTGACCGGAAGGCTGACCGACTTCGGCATGGAGGTCGGCAGCTTGCCGAACCCGCCGTTGAGCATGACCGCGTTGGGCACCCGGTCCCCCTGCGGGTCCACGAGCGCGAAGGGCACGCCATCGACGACCTTCGGCCCCCAGTCCTCGAAGACCAGGCGGGCGTTGTCGGACTCGGAGTCGGACATCATGCCCCGGGTGGTCACGACCGTGGCGACCTTCCGGAGGTCGAGCGGGAGGTACTTCCCCTTCTGGGTGAGGAACTGCAAGAGGTCGGCCAGCCCCTGGGCGGGGACCTGCTTCTCGAACCCCTCGGGCATGATCGACTTCTTGGAGGCGGCCAGCTCGTCGATGTCCTCGCGGAGGACGACCTGCTTCTTGCCTTCGGCGTCGAGCAGCTCGATCGAGGTCTTGGTCTCGCCCGCGAGCAGGCCGTTGAGCACGCGGCCGTCGTTCGTCGAGACCGTGTACTGGAGGAAGTTGCCCTCGACCGATCGGCTCGGGTCAAGGATGTGGACGATCAGCTCGCTCTTGGGGTGAGCGGCCATGCCGGTGAGGTCGGGGCCGACCTTGCCCCCCTCGCCGGAGTGCGAGTGGCACTTGGCGCATTGCTGCTTGTAGACCTCCTTGCCGCGCGAGGCGTCGCCCCCCTTCATGGCGACCTGCGAGAGCGCCTGGATCACCTTCTCGCGGTCGGGGTCGGGCAGGCCGCCGCCCCGGGCCAGGAGCGCCCGGGCGAGCTCGGCGAGCTTCGTGTCCGGATGCGAGGCGAGCGATTGCGACTGGTCGAGCGAGAGGAGTGACATCGGCACAGTCCCCTCCTCAATGCCGGAAACGAGGGCGCCGGTCCAGTCCGACTTCGCCAGCAGGGCCACGAGGGCGGCCTTCCTCGCCGCCGGGGACATCCCGTCGAGGGCGGCCACGAGCCTCGCGCCGACCTCGGGGGACTCGCTCTTGCCCACGGCGCTGATCAGTCCCACGGCCATCTCGGGCGAGGACTTCGGGGTGGCCAGGGCGATCAGGTCCAGGGCCGGCTGGGCGTCAACCTTGCGGAGGTCGATCAGCTGCCGGGCGGCGTCGATCCGCTCGGCATCGGGCTTCGCCGCGTCCCCTGCGAGCGCGAGGAACTCTCGGGCGATCTGGGCGACGAACTCCTCAAGCCCCTTCACTCCCCAGCGCGAGGTGAGGGCGAGCATCTTCCCGCGAGAATCGGTCGGCAGCTTCGGCAGGAGCGCGAGCAGGGCCTTTTGCGCGTCGGCGTCCAGCACGGGAGGCTTATCCTTCGGCCATCCCGCCGAGAACCCGGCGATCATGGCGTCGCGGATCTTCGGGTTCGCCTCGCCCAGAGAGGCGAGGATCTTGCTCAGCGAGTCGTCCCCGCCGCCCCGGGCGAAGTGCTCGGCCACGCGCGACACGACCGCCAAGGCCGAGGGGCTCGGGGAGGCCCCGGCCTTCAACGCGGAGGCCCTCGCCAGGAAGGGGCCGGCGTCCTTCGCCCCCGCGGCGCTTGCGGCGTCGGGCAGCCAGCGGTCGCCGTCGATCGCCCCGCCGAGCACCGCGCGGGCCACGCCTTCCGCCCTCGCCTCGTCACGATCCGCATCGGCCAGGGCGAGGAACGAGGCCAGCCGCACCTGCGAGTCCGGGTCGTTCAGCAGCCCGTGCTCGACGACCAGCCCCGCGGCCACATTCGCGGGGATGGCCAGCACGGCATTCCGCCGAACCCCGGCCGAAGCGTGCGTGATCGCCGCCTTCCGGGCACGGGCCACGGCCGGGTCATCGCCGCCCAGAAGGCCCAGGCCGCTCGCCGCCCACAGGGCATGCGTGGCCGACGGGGCCAGGCCGAGCGCGTCGCACGACGAGTCCGTTTCGATCGCCGCCAGCAGGTCGCCCGCGACGTCCTTCTTGGCCCTCTCGACCAGCAGACGCTGGGCGTGGAGCCTCCAGAACATGTTGTCGTTCTTCAGCGCCGCCACCAGCCCCTTCGGATCGTCGACGGACAGGCGGGGCCGGTCGGAAGGCTTGCCCGCCTTCGCCTCGATCCGGTAGATGCGGCCGCGGGTCTTGTCGCGCAGGGGGGTCTCGTAGGCCGCGCCCTTGCCGGTCTTGTAGCCCTCGGGCGTGGGGTTGTGCTGGACGATGAAGTTGTACCAGTCGATCATCCACACGTTGCCGTCGGGGCCGACCTCCGCCACGATGGGCGAGGCCCACTCGTCGTCGCTGGCCACGAGGTTCCAGGCGTTGTGCGAGCGGAAATCGGTGCCGTCGGGGATCAGGGTGAACGTCGCCACGAGGTGCCCGGTTGGCTCGGCCACGAAGGCGGTCCGGTTCCAGTATTGCTTTGGATACGTGCGGGCGGTGTAGAGGGCCGAGCCCGCCCCGGCCGTGAACCCGCCGTGCCAGTCAACCTGGCGGACGTTCTCGGTGATCGGGAAGAAGCGGTTCGAGTCGGCCATGTTCGCCAGGACGGTGGGCGTCATGCCCCGGACCGACTCGTAGTAGCGGTTCGCGATCGGCATGTACACGCTCGGGCAGCCGTTGGCCGTCGAGCCGAAGAGCAGGCCCTCCTCGCTCATGCCCACGCCCCAGGAGTTGTTGTTCGTGCTGCGGAGGAATTCGAGCTTCGACCCGTCGGGACGGAACCGGAAGAACCCCTGGCGGAAGTTCTGAGGCTCGCCGCCGACCTCGCCCGAGAAGCCCGCGTATCCGATGATGGCATAGACCCAGTTGTCGAGCCCGTACCGCAGGTTCGAGGGTCCGGCGTGCGTGTCGTTCGTGCGGAATCCGGTGAAGAGGACCTTTCGCTCGTCGGCCTTGCCGTCGCCGTCGGTGTCCTTCAGGAAGAGCATGTCGGGGGCCTGCGCCACGATCAGACCGCCGTTGGCGTAGCAGAGGCTGGTGGGGATGCTCAGGCTCTCGGCGAAGAGGCTGACCTTGTCGGCCTTGCCGTCGCCGTCGGTGTCCTCGACGATCGAGATCCGGTCGCGCCCCTTGCCCCTGGCCTGCATCTCGTTGGGGTAGTCTACCGTCTCGGCCACGTAGAGGCGGCCGAGGTGGTCCCAGGTCATGGTGATCGGCTTGAAGATCTGAGGCTCGGCCGCGAACAGCTTCGCCTCGAAGCCCTCGGGCATGGCCAGATGCTTGAGCGACTCCTCGGGCTCCAACGGCTTCTGCATCTTGCGGATCGGCTCGCCCAGGGTGCCCCAGCGAGCGCCCGGGGTATAGAGCGGGATCTCCGCGGTCTCGTAGTCGAACGGGTCGAGACCCTTGGCCACGCGTGGCCGGGAGTCGTAGACCTCCCCCTTCTGCGAGGCCCATCGGAGGCCTCGCTCGAAGAGGTCATGGAAGCCGGGATGGCCCCAGGTGCGGGCGTCGTGGCCATACGCCGTGTAGAACACGCGGCCCTTGCCCTGGGTGCGGGTCCAGGTCCAGGGCTCCTTGCCGGCCCCGTCGTCGCGGGTCTGGAGGACGTGGCGGTCCTGGGCGCCCCTGGCGTGGACGTAGGTCTCGTCCCACGTGCGGAAGGGCAACAGGCCCCGCGTGATCGGGTGGTCCGCGTCGGCCACGGTGGTCTCGAACTGCCCGGTGCCGTGCTTCTGGAACTGGGCACCCACCAGGGCGATGTACTCGGGGGAGTTCAGGAAGCAGAACGAGGCGCAGTGCAAGGGGACGAAGCCGCCCCCCCCGTTCACGTAGTCCAGCAGGGCCTTCTCCTGGTCCTTCGTGATCTGGGTCGTGTTCGCGTAGACGACCAGCGCGTCGTACTTGCCCAGGGTGTCGGGGTTCAGGTCCGTCACCTTGTCGGTGTAAGCGAGTTCGATCCCGCGCCCCGCGAGGATCGGGGCGAGCTGAGCATAACGATCGGCCGGGCGGTGGAGCCCCTTGTCGCCGAGGAACAGGACGCTGAGCGTTTTCGCCTTCGGCGCGGGCCCATCATCGGCCCTGGCCGCGACGTCCAAGGACCCGACCAGGAAGCAGGCCGGCAAGACCAGGAGTGTTCGGAGCCTCATCGTGCAGATTCCCTCGCGAAACGAGCCGTGGAGGCGGAAGCCATGAGGGCGCGGGCTCGCTCGGTACACGGGAACGCCATGGCGTTCGCCGAAAGGTCACCGAGAGCGATCAGCCTGGCGCGTAACGATGGGATGGGTCGGGCGGCACCCGAATCACGACCGGCCGCCCCTCACAGATTAGGAAAACCCCGGCAGAAGTTACAATCGATCTCGGGATTTCTTCTGAGCCTCCGAATCGGGGACGCGAGGCGTGGTCGCCCCCGCACGCGCGTCCTCGACTCGGCGCCAGAACTCCGTCAGGGCCTGACGTTCGGACTCGGGGAGTGTGGACAGGGGCCGTTCGTCGCGCAGCCCGGCGAGGCATGGGTCAACCTGCCAGCGCCCGAGCCTCCGGGAGATCGTCGCCCGCTGCACAGAAGGGCCCATCTCCAGGATCGCGGCCGACGCGGCGAGGTCGGCCTTCAGCCAGTCGATCGACTGCCTCCGCCAGCGGGAGCGGGAAGGAGTCTCGATCCCGCCGATCCCGGCCCCCCGCTCGCAACCGGCCAGGGCCGCGGCGCGGGCGGCCTGGAAGCGGTTGCCCGACGCGAGGTCGGCCGCCAGTTCGGGCGACGCGGTGAAGGCCTCGAACCAGAGTTCGGCCGCGGCCAGGGGCTCTTGTCGCGCGAAGGCCAGGCGGGCGAAGGCCACACCCTCCTCGGGATCGGTCGGCTGCTCGCAACCTTCCAGGATCGCCGGAAGGCGAGGCTCCAGGGCCATCATCTGCCTCGCGCGGGCCGACAACGCGGTGGGGCTCAGGCTCGCGTCCATCGACGGGGGGCCGGGGGCAACGCGGGCCAGAGCATCGATCGCCGCCTGATAGTCGCCGGTCTCGATCATCGCCCGCCCCAGGAAGAGGTACGCCGAGGAGAAGAGCGGGTCGATCCGGACGGCCTCGCGGAACTCGGCGATGGCCTCGTCGATCCGCCCGGCCGATTGCAGGGCGTGTGCCAGCGCCTTGTGGGCGACCGCCGACGTCGGGAATCGGCGGACCGCTTCCGCCTGTTCCTCGACCGCCGAGGACCAGTCGCCCCGGTCGGAATAGGCCAGCGCGATCTGGTCGCGGACCATCCAGTCCTCCGCCCTCATCCGCGTGGCCTCGCCGAATTCGGCGGCCGCCTCGTGAGGTTCCCCCAGGGCGAGCAGTGCCGAACCGAGGGCCACACGGGCCAGGGCGTCATCGGGACGCAGGCGGATCAGCTCGCGGAAAACCTCCGCGGCCTCGGCCTGCTGGCCGCCGAGCAGGAGCGACCTGCCGAGCCCGCTCAGGGCGATCCCGCTGGTGGGTCGGACTCCGGTGGCGACCGCGAAGAAGCGGACCGCCTCGTCGGGCCGCCCCGAGGCGATCAGCTCGCGCCCGAGGTCGGCGTTCACCCAGAAGTCATTGCGATGGGCGGTCTGGGACCGGCGAAGGAGCTGGATCGCCTTCTCTCGCCGGCCGAGGAACGCGAGCGAGGTCGCCAGCCGCGTGGTGCTGGCCACGGGAAGGCGCTCCACGTCCGCGGTCGCGGCGAGCTTCTCCAGGGACTCGAGCCGGCGGGCCGGATCGCCCTCCCTTCGTCCGAGCGTGTCCCTCAGCCGGTTCCTCCAGGGGTCGGGGTCGGCCAGCCGGGCCGTGGCGTCCAGCCTCTCGGCGCCCGATGCGTTGTGGAGGGCTCGCCCCCGTCGCAGGGACGCCCACTGATCCAGGGCGCTGGCCAGGTCCGCGGCCGCAGGGCTCGCGGCGAGCACCTTGCCCGCCTCCCCGGGTTCGAGCCGATCGAGATCGACCCCGTACTCGCGGAACGCGGAGGCATACTCGGCGTCGGCCTTGGCATGGTCGCTGTGGACCCCGAAGTCATTGAGGATCGCGGCAAGCCGCTCGACGATCCGCCGGTCCTTCTCCACGGCATCGGCCGCCTCCCGCTCTCGAACGAGCCCCGCGAGGAAGGCGCGGACCCGCTCCCGCTCTTCCGGTCGGGCGTCTCCCCCCGCGAGCAGCGACTCGGCGCGGCGGGCCGCCTCGGTCGCCTCGACCCACGGGACCGGATCCCGGCCCGAAGCCCGGGCCTGCTCGCGCTTCCGCGAGGCGTAGGCCAGCGCCGCATCCACGGCCGCGCCCCGGACCCCGTCGCGGTTCCGGCGATCGTGGTCCAGCCAGGCCCATCCCGCAGCACCGATCAGCGTGGTCCCGAGCACCGTCACCGCGAGCGCCGAGGCAAGAAAGCGGCGGCGGCGCTCCCCCACCGCGCGTGCCTCGGCCCGCGCGTGGGCCAGCTCGGCTTCACGCAGACGCCGCTCGACGCCCTGGAGATAGGCCGTGAGCCCGGCAACGACCATCCCGGCATCGCGGGGCCGATGCTTCGGGGCGGCGGAGAGGCAGGACCTCGCCAGGGCGACCAGCTCGGGGTCGGCCCCGCAGGCGTCGAGCCGCGCCTGGGCGTCCGCCAGGTCGGCCCTCTCCGCCTTCCGATAGACCTCGACTCCGGACTCGCCCGCGAACGCAGGCCGCCCGGTCAGGATCTCGCAGAGGATCGAGCCGAGCGAGAACACGTCCGCCCGCTCGTCCAGCGTGTCCATCGCCCCCCGCGCCTGCTCGGGCGCCATGTACGACGGCGTGCCCAGGACCGATCCCGTCCGCGACTCCATGACCGACCCGGTTCGCAGGGTCCGGACGGCGGCCGAGTCGTCCTTCGGGGCGAACGCCGGCCCGGGCTTCGCCGCCTCGCCCGGTTCAAGCACCTTCGCCAGGCCCCAGTCCATGACCTGCACCTCGCCGAAGCTGCCCACCATCACGTTCGACGGCTTCAGGTCGCGGTGGATCACCCCCCGGGCGTGGGCATAGGCCATGGTCTGGCAGACCTGCTCGAAGATGGAGAGGAACCGCATCCGGTCCTCGTCCGGACTCCAGCGAGTCTCGAGCAGGGCCGCCAGGGTCCGCCCCCGGACCAGCTTCATCGCGATGAAGAGCCGGCCGTCGGGCAGACGCCCGAGCTCGTACACGGGGACGATCCCGGGATGCTGGAGCTGCCCGGCGATCTGCGCCTCCTCCACGAACCGGCAGACCAGCTCGGGCTGGTCGCGGTGCTCCTCGCGGATGACCTTCAGCACCAGGTCGCGGCCGAGGTCGGGGTCGCGCCCCTGGAGGATCGCGCCCATCCCGCCCCGGGCGAGCTCGCCGATCAACTGGTAACGCGAGGGCTGGCCCGAGGGCCCAGGCAACGCCGGCGGAGTAGGCAAGATCAGCCGGGTGTCGTCGTGCGGAGCCCGGAGATGGACCCGTGGCATCGGGACGATCGGCGGTTCCGAGGCTCCCGGACCGGTCGTCGGGGCGATGCGGGCGGGCTCCCCGACCGGGCCGCTCCCCGGGCCGAACGCCGCGATGATCCCCAGGCCCGCGTCGGGATCGACCACGAGCGCGGCCCCCAGACGAAGGAGGCATCCCGGGCAAAGGCCTCCCGGCGAGGACGCCGGCAGGCGCGACGAGCAGTCCGGGCAGGTTTCCACCGAGATCATCCCCCTTGCCCAGCGATCCGGCCGGTCCCCACGCTCCCGCCTTCTCCTAAACTTCGGTGAAAGCCTGCCGGTTGTTACAAAGGCGAGCCGGGTTCAGCACGCCAGCGAAGCGAACAGAGCGTGAACCTCATCCTCGACTAGGTCCGAGTCGCCGACGGTCGCGGCGATCTCCTCGCGAAGGAGCAGCCCATAGCGACGTCGAAGACGATGCACGGACACGCGCACGTTCCCTTCGCTGGTGCCCAGCCTCTCGGCGATCTGCGCATAGCCCTCCGTGGTCGAGTCTCGCGTGAGCAAGGGGATCAGTTCCTCGAACCTCCCGGCGCGGCCGGCGTCGTCATATTCGCTGCGAAGCCGCTCCACGACCCGCTCCAGGAGCGTGAGGGCCCAGGTCCTGTCGAAGATGCGATCGGCGGTCAGCTCGTGTGCCGGTTCCAGCGAGTAGCGACGCTCCGCGTCGAAGGCGTCGATCGACACGGGCGGCCGTCCCCCGCCCCTGCGGGCCGATTGCTCCCTGTCTCGCCGATCCGCGATATGTCGAACGCAGACCGTGCGGAGGAAGGCGCGGAAGCGACCCCTCGCCGGATCCGCCTTCGCGAACAGTTGATGCTCCAGGACATAGGTGAAGAAATCCTGAGTCAGGTCGCGAGCGGGCTCCGGCGGATATCCTCGGTGCCGGATATAGGCATAGATCGGATACCAGTACGCCTGGCAAAGTGCCGACAACGCCTCCCGGGCCTCCAGGCGGTCACGGCCATTCGCCGCAACCACGCGGCTCCATTGGGTGGTCGGGAACTGTCCCGGGGCATGCCCATCATCGTGGAGTTGCGGCATAGTCTCCCTCGCCGGGAGCCGAACGAACGCCCCAGGACCCGTCACCCACCTAGCCCGATGATCGCGTCCCCAATCCGCCGTGACAATGGCCTCATGGACCCAATCAGGATACACCCTCACCGCGAAGACATCCACACCGAGCGCACGGACTCGCGATCGCCTCGATTCTCCGCCCCACGCCGAAAATCCTGGTGTGACAACCCACCACGAGCAGGCCAGGTCCGCCCGTCCCCTGCGGGAAGAGGCCATCGCCCACCCCAGCACGCGGGCCACATCAAGGTCTCCCCTGATCGGAATCGGGCGTGGTGCGCCTGGATGGCCTCCGTGACGAACGTGAGCACGTCCCTGCTTTGTCGTCGGCACCACGCCGTCACGGTCGAGGAAGTCCATGGCAGGTCGCGTTGGCCGAATAACCCCGTGCACATCCCGACCACGGCGGCGTGGCCGGCGGAAGGCGTCACGCAGCGGCAGCGATTCCACTCGGCCGGTCCAACGTCCCGTTGCGCCATCGGGCCTGGAGCCGAACGAGTTGTCGGGTCGGCCACATCAGGTCGTGGCCCAGGCGTCTCCCCCGGCCCGCGTCGTGGTCGATCAACGCGCGGAAGACCCGCTCGACATAGGCCCAGCACCACTGGGGCCGAGGCAGCGACCCGGACAGCTTCGCCCGAACGCAGGTCTCCGCCCGGGCGAACTCAGCGACCGTCACCGAGCCAAGGATCGACAAAATCACAGGCCCTACCCCCGATGGATTTCGAGCCGGGCCTGGTCGTCCCTGGGGGGCATCGTCCCCCTCATGAAGAGACCCCGCCGACCCGCGCGAAGGCGGGGCAACGGGGCCATGAAACTCTGCTGCCGCTGGCGTCAGGCGGTGATGGCCTTGCGGCGACGGGCATACCCAAGCAGGCCCAGCAGGCCCGAGCCCAGCATGGCCAGGCTGGCGGGCTCCGGCACGGCGGCAGGGACCACGGCCAAACCGTAGAGGATCCCGGCGTTGGTGCCCAGACTACCCAGGGAGGTGGCGGCCCCGGTCCCCAGGTCGATCCGGAAGAGCTCGGGGCTGGTATCGCCGTTGAGCAGGGCATATCCCGCGTTCATCCCGGACAGGCTTGTCGCGATGTCGAAGCCCACGAACTCGCTGGTCGCGACGCCCAGGGAACCGACCGTCGTCAGCAGACCTGAATTCGGCGAGCTTGACGTGGCCAGGATCCCCAGCCCCGAGTCGATGTAATAGATTTGCGTCCCGGTGCTCGCGTTGGTGTCGTTGTTCGTATAGGCCGCCTCGACGATTCGAGTGGCGAGCGAGCTTTCGTTGACGTCGCCGGGGGCGAAGGTGAGCGTCCCGTCGGCAATGGTGACGCCCGTATCGACGTTGGCCCTGAGATTCTGCTGGCTCTCGGTCACGATCCGCAGCCGGTCGGCGACCGGGTTGAAGTCGACGCCCAGCGTGAAGGTGTTGGTCGCCACGGTGGAGGTCGACGCCAGGGTCAGTTTGCCGGTGCTGAGATTGACCCGGTAGAAGGAATCGGTGGCGTCGAGATAGCCGTAAAGTTCCCCGGTCGAGGCCCGGAAGTCGAGCCCGTCCAGGAAATTGGCCCCGCCGGAGAAGTCGGCCACGACGCTCACGTTGGAGGGATTGGCGCTGGAGAAGGTCACCAGCGAGGCGCCCCCGTTGCCGATGGCGAAAAACTGTTCCGCCACGGCCGTTCGGGTCGTCGCGCAAGCAACGACGACGCAGAACAGGGGCATGAGGATGCGGGATCGCATGAGCCAGATCTCCGGGATAAAAGTGCCAGGAAGGGGGGCATGGCGTCGGGGCACCCGCACCCGCAGAGGGACGCGGGGCTCCGAGACGACGCTGAACGCGGGAGTATTACTTGATGGCGCCGTTGAGGCCGAGCGGGAAGAAGCCGCCGGCGTTGGTCCCCGACGCCAGGTAGACGATGTTGAGGACCTCACGCGTCGATCGGCTGAAGACGATCGAGTTCTCGTCGGTGGGCACGTAACCCCCGTCGCTGATGCCCTGGTCCTTGTCGGCGGGGCTATCGACCAGGTCGCGCACGTCGGAGATCTTCTGCACGGCGGCCGCGATCCCTAGCTCCGGATTCGCGGAGTCGAGCTCGATCAGCAAGGTGCGGATCCCGCCGGCGTGGTACGCCTCGGTGCCCAGGATCCCAGCGGCCGCCTCGAGGTAGTCGCGGTTGGCGAGCAGGCGTGCGCCCCCCTTGTAGGCCGTCACGCCCACGTCCTCGAAGATGAACGCCCCCAGGAGGAAGTTCACCTCGTTGGCGAACGGGTCGAAGGAGGCACCAAGCCCGGCGGCCATGGCGGCAGCATTGAAGCTGTTGAGCAGGTCGATGGCCGGGCGAGCTACCGCGTTGGCCCCGAGCACGGTGCGGAGGAATCGGACGTGGTTCTGCTCGTCCTGGGCGAGTTCCAGCGCGATCCGGAGGATGCGGGGGTTGGTGAACGGAACGACCGGGGCGGCCTTCGCGGCCACCGGACCCGGATTGCCGGCGCCGGTGTTGACCCCGGTCACGCCGATGCCCAGCTGATCGATCGTCTTCCCAGTGGTGGCCAGGGTGTAGTACTCGGCCTCGAGGTACTCGAGGTTCAGGGCGAAGTTCAGGACGGCGAAGTCGAGGTTGCCACGCTGGGCATAGGCACGCGTTGGGAACGCGGCCGCGCCGGCGGTCGCCAGTGCCCCCATGCCCAGGCCCTTCAAGAGGTTCCGGCGGCTCGGCGACCCGGTGGCCGCAACGTTGCGATCGCTCATGTTGCAATCCTTTTGGTAACAAGAACTTGCCCGAAACCGTCCAGGTCTGCCCACGCTCCTCGCAGGTCGTGACCGGCGAGGAGCGTAGGACAGCGTTGCGGCATCGGCTTTGCGGGAAGTGTGCGAAAGTCTGGCCCGGCCGACGCGACTTGCTATCTGCATCGGCCTGCGATGTCGTGTACGAATGGGCCCTCCGGTTGTCACAGTTAATTCTAAATTTCTTTTGGTGAACTTCCCGAGCCCCCGTGCATCCCGCACGGACGATCGGGAAGGACGGGAGAATCGGCCACCATGCGGGAGATCGAGCCGGGGCTGCACCTGAGCCAGATCGAGACGTGCTGGTCGCTGGTTCTGGAGGCGCACCAGGGGCCCGACGACCGGCGGATCGAGGCGATGGGCCGGCTCATGCGTCGTTACGGATTGGCCCTGGACCGCTATCTCGGGGCGGTCCTGGGCGACCCGGATGCGGCCGCCGACGTCTCCCAGGAGCTGGCCTTGCGCCTGGTCCGGGGCGACTTTCATTCGGCCAGCCCCGACCGCGGTCGGTTCCGCCAGCTGATCAAGACCGCGGCGTTGAACCTGGTCGTGGACCACCATCGCCGCTGCCGGGCCCGACCGGCGACGCTGGGCTCGGGGATGCCGGAGCTGGCGGATCAGTCCGCCCCGCCCGAGGAGGAACTCGATCGCCAGTTTGAGATGACCTGGCGGTCTCGCCTGCTGAAGATCGCCTCGGCTTCGCTGGCACGCCACGAGGCGAGGACCAAACGCCCCCTCTACACGGTGCTGCGGCTGCGCTGCGAGCATCCAGGGCTGACGTCGGCGGAGCTGGCCGCGAAGCTGGAGGGCGAGTTGGGGAGGTCGTTGACCGCGGGCTGGGTGCGGCAGTCGCTGCTGCGGGCACGCGAACGCTACGCGTCGTCGCTCCTGAATGAGGTATGGCGTTCGCTGGATTCGCCGAGCCCGGAGGCTCTTGAAGAGGAACTCTCGGCGTTGGGGCTTCTGGTCTACTGCAGGCGCCATCTATCGCGCTTCGGCATGGGAGACTGACACCGTCGCAGCTTCGGCAGGAGTTGCACGCGACCATCCCCCCTCGCCGCACGATCGCGAGAGGTCGGAGCCACTAGCGGCTCTACGCCCTGGCGCTGGGGTACGAGGACTTCAACGACCTCCGACGCCCAGCGGATCGTGGCGCAGGACATGAACAGGCGAGGATCGGCTCGGCGGGGGGCAGGGCATCCTCACGCGACCATCGAGATCCCTCCTAACCGGGCCACTACTCGGAATGCTCCCCGATCCAGACAAGCCCAGGCGGAGAGAACGCGGCGACTGCGGGATCGGGTGGCGATCCTCGGGGCCATGCGTTACAATGGGGCCGATGCGCGCGTTGATCTCCCCGGGTCCGTGAAGAGAGCGAATTGACCGCCATGACCATCGCCAAGCTTGCCCTCGAAGACGGAACGGTGTTTACGGGGCGGGCCTTCGGCGCCTCGGGCGAGACCGACGGCGAGGTCGTCTTCAACACGAGCATGACGGGCTACCAGGAGATCCTCACCGATCCCTCGTACCACGGCCAGATCGTGGCCATGACGTACCCCATGATCGGCAACTACGGCGTGAACCCCGAGGACGTGGAGAGCGGCAAGCCCTGGGTCCGCGGGTTCGTCGTTCGCGAGCTCAGCCGCGTGGCGAGCAACCACCGCTCCGTCGGGTCGCTCCACGATTATCTGGCCGAGAACAAGATCCCCGGGATCGAGGGGATCGACACCCGCGCCCTCGTGCGGCTCACGCGAGAGCGGGGCGCGATGAAGGGTATTCTTTCCTCGACCGACCTCGACGACGCATCGCTCGTGGCCAAGGCCCGCAAGAGCCCCGGCCTCGTGGGCCGCGACCTGGCCGGCGAGGTCATGCCCGCGAAACCGGCCACGTGGGAGCCCGGTTTCGCGAGCCCCTTTGCCGAGAAATCCTCGATCGACCCCGCCCATCCTCGCACCGGCCCCATTCCGCATGTTGTGGCGATGGACTTCGGCATGAAGTGGAACATCCCCCGGCATCTCGTCGAATCGGGCTGCCGCGTGACGGTCGTCCCCGGATCGACCCCCGCCGAAGGCGTGATGGAGCACAAGCCCGACGGCATCTTCCTCTCCAACGGCCCGGGAGACCCCTCGGCCCTGACCTCGGCGGTCGAGGCCCTCAAAACACTGATCAACGTGGCCTCCGACTCGAAGGGCATTCCGATCTTCGGCATTTGCCTCGGACACCAGCTTCTTGGGCAGGCGCTCGGGGCCAGGACCTTCAAGCTCAAGTTCGGCCACCGAGGGGCCAATCACCCGGTCCGCAACGAACGCACGGGCAAGGTCGAGATCACGACCCAGAACCACGGGTTCGCGGTCGATCCTTCCACCCTTCCCGCCGACGTCGAGCTGAGCCACGTGAACCTGAACGACCAGACGCTCGAAGGTCTACGCCACAAGAAGATGCCGGTCATGGCCGTCCAGTATCACCCCGAAGCCTCGGCCGGGCCCCACGACAGCGGATATCTCTTCGCCGAGTTCCGCCACTTGATGCGCTGAGGTTGGGTCGGTCCCATCCCGGCGAGTTGAGCTCCCCGATCGGGGCGGATTCCTTTCCGCCCGTTCGGAAGACTTCATTCTCACAGGTCTCAGACTCGGGTCGTGCCCGTTCCGCGACGGTGATCATCGGGCACGCCCATGCGTCCCCCGAAGGCGGCGGCGGCGAGGCCGGCAAGCAGGGTGGCGAAGCTCCAGAACGCCGCGCGGCTCACGCCCGAGGCCACGTCGGAGCCGACCTCGCGGGCCTTCTGCTTGGCGTCGTCGGTCACCTCGCCGAGCTTCTGACGGGCCTGCTGGTAGGTCCGCTCCCAGTTATCGACGATCCTGGCGGCCTCTTCGCGGCTCTTGCCGGTGCGGGCGGTCAGCACGTTGATCAGGGCGTCGCGGTCGGCCGCGTTCTTCACGCCCTCACCCTGCTTGTAAAACTTGTCAAGCAGAGCGTCGATCTCGGACTGGGCGGCCTGGGGATCCTCGGCGGCGTTCTTGCCGGCCTCCTTGGCCTGGTCCTTCGCGTCCTCACCTTTGGCCTTGAGGTTATCGGGATTAAGCTCGGGTTTGCCGGTCTGCTTCAGCAGGGTGCGGACCTCGTCGCGGAACGAGTCCACGTTGAAGCCCTGTTCGCGAAGCTCGGTGCGGATCGCCCCGGCGGCTTCGGGGGCGGCGGCCGCGACCGACTGCCCGATCGTGGAGGCGGCCCCGCCCAGGGTCCGGGCGGCGCCTCCGATCAGCCCGCCGAGGGCCGAGGTCAGGAGGTAGAACGTGAGCAGGG
>JANOBY010000121.1:0-10271 GCA_031411935.1 Planctomycetales bacterium
GCGAGAAGAAGTTCTCGCCGGTCGGCAGAGACGCACAGACCTCGGAAATTGAAGCCTTCAAGCTTTCGAGTTCGGATGTGTTGAAAGGTTTCGGTGTGGATTTCGGCCAAACTTGACCCAAAAGCGTCGGCCACGAACAGGTGGCCGGGGCCTATGCTAGCAACCGATCCAGGTTCGAACTCGAGAGGGACAACCGACAGACTCTGCCCATTAAGGCAATCGACCACCCGAACTTGATTGTCCCAGCGAGGGGCGACCGCCGCCCGGTATTTATCGAGAAAGAGAACCGACACCGGTCCTCTCCCTTCCATGATCATCCATAAGAAGTTGCCGGTCCGATCGAGAAGTGCGACTTCCCCGTCGATACCGCCGACGAGAATCTGCCCATTCGGTCCACCTGCATCGATGGAATGGGGACGAAAACCAAGTTTCCACCGTGCTGCCACGCGTTGCTCCCTTGCGTCGATAACAGCAAGTTCTCTGGCATCGCGCAGAGCCACGATCAGTGTTCGAGCGTCGGTCCAGCCCAGGGCCACGGGGACAGCACGCGGTTCCTCGGTGGGCCCGACGTCCGCCCGGAGCGACCACGGTCTGACGGCCAGGCTGGAGCCGAGGAGAAGGAGAAACACGAGTCGTTTCACTAGAAGGTTCCTCAGCAGCCAGGAGCGATCAATCCTTACGCGAGGACGACAACTCGACAAACAGCGTTTCCATGACGACTCGAGCTGGCAAGTTTGAGGTCCCCTTGATCTCGAGGTCGGTACGAAGTAACCGTTCGGGCAACTGGCCTACCCGGGTCGGTCCGAGGTGCGAATGCTGTCGAAGGGTTTTCTCCACATCGCGAGGGTAAATCCCGGCTTCGCGGCAAGCGGCCGCCCCCTCCAGTCGGGCTTGACGGAGCAGCCCAGCATGGTAAGTCTTGAGCAGACTGTAAGAAATCCCACCCATGATCCGATATTCCGATTCCTTTGTCTCCAGAAGCCTGTCTAGCACGACCAATGCCTGTTCACCCAGACCTATCGTGGCGGCGTCGATCGCGGTCCAAACCTCCTGGATCTTGCCCGCGTCGACCATGATCGCGACATCCTTGCGCGTGATCTGGCGGCGGCTGCCCACATAGGTGATCAGCTTTTCCACCTCATTGACCAGGATGCCTGTCTCGGCGCCAACCAGATCAACGAGTAGCTGGGCCGCCTCGTCTTCCAGTGTCACTCCAGAGCGGGTTTTAGTCATCGAGATTAGCCATCGCGGCAATTCTCGTTCGCCTGGGGTTTTGCACTCGATGGCCAGCCCTTGTTTCTCCACGAGCTTCGCCAGCTTCGTATTGCCGGGCCAGGACTTCACCGAGAGAACGAGGACGCCCGAAGACGAGGGGCGTTCTGCGTAGGCTTCTAACTCGCGACGATGCGCGGACACAAAGGGGTCGGCCACCTCGACAATGACCACCCTGCGTTTGGCCAGGAAAGGGAGCGTCCGAACCTCATCCAGAACCGACGAAAGCGACGCCGATTCGCCCGGAAAATGCGATACCGAGAATTCGTCGGCGTCGGCACCCAAGCAAACTGTCACGATCGCCGCCAGGGCCTCTCGTCGCAGGTACGCATCATCTCCCGAAACGGCGAAGATGGGCTTGAGCGGGATCTTATCGGGGTGGCGAAGGAGATCCATCGCAAGCATAAGGGCGAACTCCTCGTAAGCGGTTCAACCAAGCCTTTTACCACTTCAGGGGCCGAAGTATGAGCGATCCCGTGCTTCCCACCCCTGATAGTCGATCAGCGAGTAAAGCTCGGCCCGGCTCTGCATGCTGTAAAGTCGGCCCGACTGGCTGCCTCGCTCTCGAAGCTCCGAGAGCGTTTCAAATGCCGCCCTCATGGCCGAACGGAACGCTGTGAGCGGGTAGAGAACCATACGGTAACCCATCCCGCTTAGAGCCTCGAAGGGAAGCAGAGGGCCACGGCCAAACTCAGTCATATTCGCGAGGAGAGGGGCTTTCACTCGCTGCGCGAACTCGGCAAACTCCGCCTCGGTCTCAAGAGCTTCCGGGAAGATTGCATCGGCCCCGGCTTCCAGGTAGGCATGGGCCCGGTCGACGGCAGCATCAAAGCCTTCCACGGATCGCGCGTCAGTTCTGGCGATGATGACAAAGCTCGGATCGCGACGTGCGGTGGTCGCGGCCATGATTTTCGAGCGCATCACCTTCACGCTCACCAGGGACTTGCCCGACAGGTGTCCACATCGTTTGGGAAGAACCTGGTCCTCAAGGTGCACACCCGCGGCGCCAACTCGCTCGAAGACCTGGATTGTCCGCTCCACGTTCAGGATTTCCCCGAATCCTGTGTCGGCGTCGCAGAGGAGCGGTAGCCTGGACGCGTTGACAAGTAGAGAAGCCGCTTCCGCGAATTCTGTGAGGGTCACCAGTCCGATGTCGGGTACCCCCACCGATCCGGCGGAGAGGGCTCCTCCCGAAAGGTAGACGGCCGAGAAGCCTAGACGCTCGCACATCATTGCCGAGAGAGCATTGAATGCTCCAGGGATCATGATGGGGCCTTCGTTCCACGCGTCTCGGAGACGCTGTCCAGGAGGGGTCATCTCAGGCCCTTCAAGGATTCGAGTCGCACGAGATCGACCACGCGATGAGGTTGGTCGTCCTGCTCGAGCCTGGCCACCCGATCCCAAAGTTCCGAAGCCGCGGCCGTACCCATTGTGTCCCCAGTCAGGCCATCGAATTTGGCCCGCAACTGGGCGTCGGTCAGGGGGTTCTCATGATGCCCGGGAGGGAACGAGTTGGACTCGACCAGGGTGGTCCCGTCGTCCAGCGTGATCGTGATTCGATTCGGGATCCCGGCCGGATATCTGGCCGTAAGGGCGGGATCTTCGACCACGGTCGTTCGGGCCACGAGATCGAGGACGACGGGGTCACGGAGCCGGTCCTCCGAAAACTGCGCTGCGGAGACCTCGCCGTCTAGCAGGGCCACCACTGTGCAGTAGGGCAGGCTATGGTCGGCAGTCTCGCGGGTCTTCGGATTCCACTTCTCAGGGTCGCTGCCGATGATGTCCACGGCGGTTCTGAAGGTGGCGATCTCGATCGACCGAATGCGTGACAGGTCGCTCAACCTGTTCCGAAGCGTGAACGCCGCCGCGATGGCTGACTGGCTGTGATACTCGGCTGGGACGAACTTGATGGACGTTCGGGGAAGCATCCAGTCACCTGCCGCCGTACCCCCGAGGCTTTCGAGCTCGAAGGGTCCGGAGACCTGCTGCCAGAAGCCCATTTCTCCCTCGAAGAGAGGTGCCGGACCCGTCATCCCCAGCGCCGCGAGCATCGCAGAGAAGACTGCGTTGCGAGACGAGTGGGCGAAGGCGCACCCTTTCCACATGGACAGCTCGCCGGCCCGTGTCAGCCTCAGGGCTGTTCCCGTTGTTCCCGCAATCCCCAGGGCGTGGACGGTCTGAGCATGATCGAGGCCCATGAGCTTCGACGCGGCAAGGGTGGCGGAGAGGCATCCGTACGTGACGTGATCCCAACCCCTCGCTCGGATGCTCGCGGCGTCGCAGAGCCTGCATTGAACCTCGTAGGCGACGGCAGCGGCCGAGATCCAGTCACATCCGGACGAGCTCGAGAGCTCACCCGCTGCCATGATCGCAGCCCAGTTATCGCTCGGATGTGCAGGCTCGAGCGAAAGATAGGTATCATTGCAGTCCAGGTAGCGAATGTGAACGCCGTTAACAAACGCGGCCCAGTCGGGCGTCGATCGGCCTCCCCCAAAGAACGACGAGCTTGACGCCCCATCCAGACGTGGCGCGACCCGGCCGGAAATGCTCGGGGAATCCTCCGCAAGTGCGCCCGCCGCACAGGCCAGGGCATCAGCGAGTCGTCGCTTGGCCTCCCGGACCACGAGATCGGGAAGCGAGTCAAATCGAGTCGCCAGACTGAAGGCAGCAAGCTGGTCGGCAAGAGTCTCAGCCATGGAAAGCCTCAGAGTTCGCTCAAAAACTTGAGTCTACTCTCCGAGGGTGCGGACTACCAGGGATCCGGAACGCTCAGCGAGGAACTCCCGAGACTGGGGGCGGGACCGAATGACCGGGCGAGGTTGCGAGATGCTCGTGCAAGATTCGCTTGACCTCCAGGATCGCGGCTGGGTCCTTCTGAACACCATGGTCCGAGCGGACGACCTTCGTGGACTTGACATTCGGCCCTTCGAGGAACGCGCTTTGGTAAGGAACCACACCGTCGGTCGTGCGCCGCACACCGTCGGGGTTGAGCGACCCAATGATCGAGTGGAAGATCACGTCTTCGCGGGGCTTCATGGTCAGCAGGGCCTGCAGGACCTCGGAATTTGGGTCGAGCGTCTCGATCGAGGTCGGCATGCGTCGGAATTTTCGGGCGTTGAAGGCGTCAGGGTTGTCACGCACAAGTTGAGCAAGAAGCTTGTGGATATCATCTGGTTCGGAAATCCCGCTTGCCACCACGCGGCCTACTAATCTCCGGCTCAACTCGGAACCTCGATGAGGGGTCGCCAGGAACACGACTCTGGACACAAAGGGGAGAGGCTCGAAGAAGGAAAACCGCTTGAGGGCGGCCAGAACCTGGGGAGGGCCTTCGATTTCCTCGAAGCTCTTATCTGTATTTAGCGACCAAAGTTCCGAACCGCTCTGGACCGCCATGAAGTGGCTGAGTAGCCCCCCCATACTGTGCCCAAGAAGGATCATGCTTTGGAACTCGTGGACGGGCGTCTCGCCTTGCTGGTCGAAAGTTGCTTCCGCATCAGTGAGGGCATCCCGAAGCCCTGCGGCTGCGATGGGCACGGGCACGCCCGTCGGATACACGTAGAGCAAAAACTGATAACGGGTGTGGATCCGAGGGTCGCGGAGCAATTCATTGAGCATTGGGATCCAGGCCAGGGGGCTCGACGCCAGCCCGTGCACCATCACAATCGGGATCTTATCAGGTTCATAGGGCCGCAGTAGCATGAGCCCCGCTCGCCCCGAGGCCTCGCCCGGACGAAAAAGTCCACTCCATCGATATTTGCTGAGATCTGTTCTAGACCACATGTAAGCAAGTGGGGTGGTGAGGTCGGCTTCGAGTCCCACGGCGTCCGCGCCCTGGCCCAAAGTCTGGAACCTGACCGGGTCCACCAGTTCGATCGTGCACGAGCGCGTCGTCGAGGTGTCGGCCTCGTCACGAAGGCTCTTGTTGGGGCGAAGTACGGCTGTCAAGGGGAACGCCATCTCGGGCGGGAAGAATCGATCCTGGGCTTTAGACTCGGGAGTCGAGGACTGGTCGGCGCGGCGAACCCCGATCATCGGCACCCCCAGACCGAACTCGCGGCTGCGGCTGTCCAGCCCGCTGACCTCGAAGTCGGATGAGAGCAACAACTCATGGACATCTTCGGTCCGCCAGGGGGATTGCTCCTGCAGGACGAGGTTGAAGACGTGCTCGGTGGTCCCAAGCTTCAAGTGGATCGCTCCGCCCGGTTGGAGCTTATCCTGCATCTTGGCGGCCCGAAGCAGGCGATCCAGAGAAGCATTGTAGAGGTCACACGCCAGGCGGTAGCGAGGATCGATCGTGCGTCGGCCGTTTGCCAGCAACGGATCGAAGAGGTAGTCGTAAGCATAGGCTACCGTCTCGACGTAGTACTCGAGGGAGGCCCGGCCACGCCGAGCCGGGAACCGTCGAGAGTCGGCCTTGCGTCCCTCGATCCACGAAAGCTCGGCGAGAGCGTAGACCACCTCTCCCTCGGGATTCTGGCGAGCGATTCGTCCAAGGCTCGCAAGCGTCGAGTCGGGATCCTTCCGATAACGCTCATCGAGATCGTATCGCTTGAGAGTTTCGACCGTGCGCTCACTAGGCCTATCGATGGAGGCAATGCTCTGCTGCCACAAAACGAGAGTCCGATCCCCTTTGCTGGGAGTGACCACGATGTCGGACAAGCCCAGAATGACCGTGACAAGGAGGCCGACGAGGGAGCCATTCATGGACGAGGTTCTCCCTGCAGGGGATCCAGACCGTTCTCTGAAGCCGTGAGACGCGTCGGTGCATCCCTGGTTTAACGACGAGAAATCGCGCGAACTTCACGCGACGCGAAACATCGCATTCCTCACCCAATCGGTCCAAGCGAAGATCGAGATTTTGCGACCGACCACGACAGCAAATTCTGTCTGTCTTGAGACTCTAATCCATGACGAACCTCAACATCGTATCGGATTCTCTTTCTCGGATTAGGCAACGATACTAGCCGTGTGCTCGAGGTAGCGATCGATGATCTCGGCCATGGGGCCATCGTCGAGTATGCGACCCTTCTCCATCCAGATCCCGCGGTCACAAAGTTGCTTCAAAGCGCTCATGTCGTGCGAAACCACAACCACCACGTTCGCCCGTCCAAGCAGGCCTTGAATTCTCGCCTTCGCCTTCTCCGCGAACGCTGCGTCGCCAGCCCCCAAGGATTCGTCGACGAGGAGGATGTCGGGATCAATCTCAGTCGCTATCGCGAACGCGAGCCGGGTGTACATGCCGCTGGAGTAATATTTCAAAGGGAGGTCAGCGAACTCGCGAAGTCCAGTAAACTCGAAGATTCCGTCCACTTTCGTGGCCATGATCCTCCGGTTGAAGCCGAGCATCGCCCCGTTGAGCATGATGTTGTCGAGGCCGGAAAGTTCGGGATTAAACCCGGCACCCATCTCAATCAGAGGCGCCACGTTGCCTCGGATCTTAAGTGTCCCTGAGGACGGAGGGTAGATGCGTGCCATGAGCCGGAGCAGTGTGCTCTTGCCCGCTCCGTTGTGACCCACGATGCCAACGCGATCCCCTTTGGCGAGGGAAAGATTCACGTCCTTGAGCGCCCAGAAATCGGTCGACATCGTCTCGCCCCGACGCAGAACCAGGTCCATCGCTGCGCGTTTGAGCGAGTACTGTTTGTCGTGGTAGCTGACGAAGCGCAACGAGACATCGCGCAACTCTACGGGAACCGTGTTCTCCGACGAGTCGATCCGCCGCGACTTCTTAGAGGCGAAAAATGAGCTTGTCTTCGTTGCACTTGAAGGCTGCATAGCCGACTCCCAGGCTCACCGTCGCGATGCCGGCGGCCACCATGAACAGGGACAGGGAAGGCCAGGTTCCGCTATAGATCACGTCCTGAAAGAGCTGGATGAAAGGGTAAGCCGGATTGACCCAAAGCATCCACGATACGCCCTCGAATCGCGAGGCCGGATACAGGATCGGTGTGGCAAAGTACCAGGCCTGGAGAAACACCCCGACCAGATGGCCACAATCTCGATAGAACGTGTTCAACGTGGCGACAATCAACCCAAGCCCCAACGAGAACATCGTGAACATTCCCAGGACAACCGGTAGCAGGAGCATTGGTAGCGTGAATCGGGCATCCAGCGGCACGAACAAGACAAACAGGGCGCCAAGTGACAGGATCGTTGTCACCAGGTTGATCAGTACACGTGTGAGCGGGAAGATGAGCTTTGGGAGGTAGATCTTCCGAATCAGCCCTTCATTGGCAATGATGCACATCGAGCACTCGCCCAGGCTCGTGGCCATCAGGCCCCAGGGGACTAGTCCCGAAAAGAGCCGAAATGCGTACTGCTTGGGACTCTCGCCGAAAAGCTGCGAGAACACCAGAGTCAGCGTGCCCATCATGAGGATGGGATTGAGCAACGTCCAAAAAAAGCCGAGGACCGACCTCTGGTAGCGCACACGAAGTTCTTGAGCGACCATGTTGGTCACGACCGGCCAGAATCGACGAAGCTCCAAGAGGTCATCCGCCATTCCCCCCATGAGGCGCGGAAACCAGTTCGTGGTCTCGACCGTAGGAAAGAATTCCGTATGGGGCGGGGCCGCGGTCGTTCTTGTATTCATAGGACTGGGGTCATCCGTGAAATCCCCTGCGGACACCGGCGATCATCCTTGATCGACAACTCGGCGAGGTCGCCGAGTCCCTCAAGTGGCCACCCGCCCCGCCGGTCGGGAAATATACGTCGTTCGGATCAGGACGGGAAGTCCAAGTCCATCGAAACTCCTTATCGGCCGGTAGGACCCAGTAGTTTCTGATTTCAGCCTCGATCAGTCACTATTCAGGGTTGGATTGAATGATCGAGTTGCCACCCGCGAAGCCATCCGGAGTTTCTGTTTGCCCGAAAGGTTGTTGATGTACGACTTCTTCAGAGCGCTTAGCCAACGAATCTCTCGGCCCTGATAGCTCACTTTCACGCGGGTAAGAACGGACATGGGCTTGCTCAAAGCTCGGCCGATCCCGGCGGAAATGTCCTCGTTTTGCTCGATTTCGTTGTAGGACAGATTCAATGCACGGGCCAGGGCTTCAAAATCCAGACGCGCTATTTCGGTGGCCGTGGTCCTCTTGAAGGTCGGTTCCTGTAGCATCTGCATGTAGTGGTAGGCACCATCGTCGAGGATGAAGAACTTGACCGGAAGGGAACTCCGCGACGCAGTGGACGCCTCGAGTCCGCTCATTAGAAAACATCCGTCCCCTACCACCGCCGCAACCTGCCGGCTTGGGTCAAGCCTTTGGGCACCAACTGCCGCGGGCACGGCCCAGCCCATGCTTTGATTGTTGGCCGGCGTAAAGTAAAGTCGGGGGCCGTCCACCTCCATGACTTCGGAAGCCCAATGCGTTGAAGCCGTCACGTCGATAAACATGAGGGCATCACGTCTCAGCTGGCATCTCAAGTGGTAAAGAAAGACCTTGGGATCAACCCCCCGCGTGATCTTTACCTTGCGATATTCCTCTCGGTCTTGTTCGCGGAGATCCCGGATCCTCGACCAAAGTGCCGGTGAAGGGGCACGTCGGACGGAAGAGGCATCCGTGAGGAGTCGGTCAAGGAAGAGTCGCGAATCGGAATTTACCGAGGCGCAAGTCGTCACGTTTCGGCCCAGGTTGTTCGGGTTGACGTCCACGTGAATAATCTTCGGACCTTCCGGAACCGAGTAGTTGGCCGTGGAGACCTCGCTGAAGCGGACACCCACGGCCAGCACCGTGTCGACGTCCTTGAATGCCTTTTCGGCGGCTCGCGTTCCCTGAGGTCCGTAACCCCAGCCCACGGAAAGCGGATGACGGTCGGAGATCACTCCTTTCCCGCTGACTGAAGTCGCGACCGGAGCCTGTAGGGTTTCCGCGACCGCTGCTAGGGCGCCTGTCGCATGGAGGCAACCAAGACCGGCATAGATTCCTACACGGCCTCGGCGGTCCTGGAGCAAGGCCAAGGCCCGCCGGTAGCCGGTTTCATCGAAGACTGAGGGCAGGGGAGGCGGGACGGATGTGTCGTAATCCCAGGTTTCTGTCAGCAAATTGAAAGGGATCACGACGGCCACGGGACCTGGCTCTCCGCAAACAGCCACGCGATAGGCTCGATGGATCGCATCAGGAATCTGAGCCTGGTGCTCGACCTCGAGGACGGTCTTGCAGATCGGCATGAGCAGTGCACTGTTCTGCAATCCATGGACTTGCCCGACGCGTGCATTCGGACCTCGGATCACATCGGTTACGATGCCTACGATCGGGATGCTGTCAAAGAGGGCTTCCCCGATGCCGGTCATTGCGTTAGTGAGGCCAGGCCCGGGCACCACGCAGAACACGCCGACCTCTCCAGTTACCCTCGCCGCGGCGTCGGCCATCACGCTAGCCGAGGACTCGTTGGTGACCAGTAGATAAGGCAATTCATCGGTGTGCATCGCGTCCCAAAACTCATTGTTCTGGGCACCTGGTACTCCATAAACGCATCGCACCGACTCGGCCCGTAAGGCTGCAACTGCCGCCTTAGCCCCCGTCATCCGCCCACGGGCGCCCGCACCCGACGGAACTGGTGGTAGGATCAAAGGAGGCGGCAGATCCTGAGCCCTGGCATCGAGCGCCGACATCGCGGTTGCGCTCATGCCACCCAAAACTCCTAACGCCGTTCTCCGGTTGAGTGTCATGAGTAAGCCCCTCCTTGGGCGACCAAGATGCAACATCCTCCCGAAGTTCGGAAGCGACGTTTTCCTATGGGCGGTGATCTTGGGCCAGAATCCTCTTCGCTCGACGTTCCGTATTATCGGGATCGGCCAATGCGAGCGGAATAATCAGCGATCCACGTCAAGCAAATCCCGACTACCCGCGACAACCCGCCCAATTGATCCAAGCGGAAACCTAAGGAACGGGCCGGGTATAACTTCCCGGTTTCATGATGGGCGGGGAATCGCGCGGTAGTTCCATTTGGGCAGGACCTTGTCGAAGGCGATCTTCATCGACTCCTTGAATCCCTCGGAGCGC
>JANOBY010000122.1:0-4645 GCA_031411935.1 Planctomycetales bacterium
CGCAGGCGGATATCCACCCTCCCGATCTGTTCGGAACCCGCGGACTCGTCACCGGCGGCGGCGTGCCTCTGAGTACGCATCGAGCTGTCAAGCATCGCGGTGCCCCGGGCGTGCTCCCGCCCCTTGCCCGGCACCTGGCAGAACGCCCCCCTCTTCGCACCGACATGGTTACTCCTCCTCGGCCCAACGGATCGAACGACAGCGAAAGCGATCCTGGCCACGACTCAGGCAAAAAAATGGGCGGGGGCCACGGGAAGAGCGCAGCAGCGATGGAAAAACCGACGGACCGGAGACCCACAAACATTGCAAATTCATTTCATAAAACGACTTGCGTCAAGCATCGTGATTTTTCGTATCGGCGACCCATGACTTCGCGGCTTCCCGGGTTTTTCGAGGATTCGCGCCATTCCCATCACGTCCCACTCCGCCCAGGCCCTGCACTCATTCCGCTACTCGACACCCGACGATGACGCTGGGGGCGGAGCGTGGGGCCCTGGAACGTCAGGACGTGCAGCCATCAATCGGGCAGGTAGGTGCCCGTTGGCAACGCGATCGATGGCAACCGCGTTCCGCCCCGCCGAAAATTCCTCGGGGTTCGGGACGTCGATCGGAATGGCCGAGAATCGCCCTATCAGCGGACTTACCGACGCGGTTGGCCATCGGGAACGCCTCAGGCTTCCAGGCCACCCCGCCCCGCAAGGTCGCCCGAGGCCTGGCCCGGGTGTCGGAAGATCGTCACCGATGAGACATCGGCACAGACTTGTTGCGCCGGACATCCGCCCCGGCGACCCGAATCCCATCACTCCTGCCGTCGACGGCCCCCGCAAGTCGCCACTGCACGGCCTAATCGCCGCACATGACGGCCGACCGTCCCACCACCCGTCGAGAGCCGGAAAACCCCGCCAGCAAGCAGGACCCGCAGCTCTCCACTCTCCCGAGTTGCCATCATCGATCCATCGGCCCGACGGCGACCGACGAGAGGAGTTGGGGTATCCCGGTGGTCCGGACCCCGAGCAGAATGGAGCAATCGTCCGGAGAAGTAATCAATCTCGCGAACCCACCACGCCGGCAAGGCGCCTCGCACGTCCATCCCCGACGACGCCCAGGCCGGACCCGGCCATCGCCGTCATGGGGGATAACGTGAGGGAGCCGAAATGCGGCAAGACCGCCGGTCGGGTCCAGTCGCGACGCTCCGGAGCCCCGGGATGGATGGGCGGTCAGGACAACTCAAAGCGTGATCACCGGTGCCGGGGGTCCCGCAGGACCCCCATGCTCCCCGCTCCGAGTTGCACGACGGGACCTCAACTTGTGGACATGGCGGATGCAGGTTGGAGCTCGTTCATGAGGAACCGGCTCGATTGCTCGCCGGGGAGAAGTCGAGCCTCGCAAGAGTCCCCCTGGTTTCTGCGTGCTGAAGCCCCAGGCACGAAAAGGCCGCCTGCCCCGGCCGCATCGAACCGAATCTTTCGGGTCGCAATTTGTCAAACTCTGTCAAGGACAATCCTCCCGGGCGAACGCGACACCGGGATCTGCACCCGAGGAAGGCCGCGGCAGAAGTGCAGAGAAATCATCCTGACGCGTCGCACGGACCTCGATCGACGCCGGAAAGCGAGTCCACAGCGGCCGTCCGTCCCCGGGCGAAAGGCCTTGCGGGCGTCACTGAGGAGGCTGTTCGTGCCGCAGGACGCGGGCAGCGGTCATCCCTTCAAACCGGGACCCCGACAAATCCTGCTAGGATCATTGATCGCCCCTCGCCCGCCGCGGGGAGTATCGCCGCTCACAGACGCCGGGGAGGCTCGCGATGGAGAAGACCGTGCCCAGGCTGTACACCGCCAAGGAGGCCAGGGACGCGCTGCGCGTGTCGCTGAGCATGATCTATCAGCTGGTGGACGAGGGCCGGCTGAAGGCCATCCGCATCGGCGCCCGGGGCCGGCGCGGGTGCATCCGCATCCCCCAGGCGGCGATCGAGGCGTTCCTCGAGGGGTGCCTGGAGGACTCCTGACGGCAGGGGCCGAACCCCCACGGTCTTCCGGCGAGTCGGGGGGCGTGACGGTCCTCCGGAGTCGCTCCGCGAATCCCTCCGCGACGGTCGCGGCGCCCCTCGTGCGCCATTACTGCGGAGGCTGGACGCGGGCCGATCTCTTCGGCAGTTCGGATTCCCGGCCGCCCGCCAGGGGACGGTCCTTCGGAGCCGGGGGGCGAACAGGATCCGGCATTCGGAGGGCCTCCACGAGGTCGACCATCACCTCCGCGACGGGACACAGGACCGGGCGGCCTTTCCGAGATCCTTGAGGAACAGGGCCATCGTCCCGGGCCCATGAATTCCCGTCGGTTGTCGGATCGCCGTGGACTCAAAGCGGGGCCATGCGAAGGCTACTCGACGGGATGGACGGGCAGGCCAGGGCAAAGACCAGTCGCGGCGGTTCGCCGGCGCGAGCAGCCGATGGCTGGCTCGTCGCGGAACCGCCGAAGGCGCCCGCCCGGCAATGGGGCAACGCCCGGGGGCACTAAATAGAGCCTCTCCAAAGGGAAAGTGACATGACCCGTATAATTCCGGGAGACGATCTCCCCGAATCGACCACCACGGACGGACGAGCCGCGAGATGCTCACCCTGAATCCCGGGCAGCGTGATGAACTGCTGACCCTCTACCGCAAGACCGCCGACCCCGACCTGAGGTTCCGGTCCCACATCATCCTCTTGCTGGCCGAGGGCTACGCCTGGGATACCGTCGAGGCCGTCCTCTTCTGTAGCTCCCGGACCGTCGACCGTTGGTTCAAGCGGTTCCAGGCCGAGGGGGTCGCCGGCCTGACCGGCAAGAAGCGAGGCCGCCCCTTTCGGCTCGGGCTCGGGTGGGTCGCCGTCCTCGTCGCCTGGGTGACCACCAAGACCCCCGGCGACTTCGGCTTCCTCCGCAGCCGGTGGTCCTGCGCGGTTCTGGCCCTCCTGCTCCACGACCGGGAGGGGGTGGAGGCCAGCCGGGAGACCGTCCGCCGACTGCTCCACCGCGGGGACCTCGTCTACCGGCGGCCCCGGCCGATCCCCCCTGCGAACGAGGAGCAGAGGCAGGCCAGGTTGGCCGAACTGCGTGCGGTGCTGGAGGGCCTGCCTCCTCACGAGACGGCGGTCTGGCAGGACGAGGTCGAGGTCCACACCAACCCCAAGATCGGGCGGATGTGGATGCCCAAGGGACGGCAGGCGACGGTCCTGACGCCGGGGACGAACAAGAAGCAGCACCTCGCCGGTTCGATCCACTGGCGGACCGGCCAGGTGTTCGTCCCCGCGGCCGCCCCGAAGCAGGGGCGCGACAGTTCCCTGTTCATCAGCCACCTGGACGACCTGCGGAGGCGCCTGCGGCGTTACACCAAGATCCACGTGATCTGCGACAACGCCGGCTTCCCTACCAGCCACGAGGTGATCGAGTCCCTTTGGAGGCACGAGGGGCGGATCGAAGTGCACCTGCTCCCCAACTACTCGCCGGACTACAACCCGATCGAGCGGGTGTGGTGGCACCTGCACGAGAACATCACGCGGAATCATCGGTGCAAGGACTTGGGTGAATTACTCGACCGGGTGTTCGCGTGGCTCGACCAGGAAAACCCGTTCGCCATCGAGGGTTCCGTCTACCCCAAGGCGAAGGTCGCATGATCAACTTTCCCCTTTGCAAGCTTCTATTTAGAATCCAAGGGACCGGGGCAGGCTGATCGTGCACGTGATCGAACTTCGGCTCGGCGTCGGGGACGACGGGTCACGCCGCAGGGTCGGGGCCACCCTGGCGTGGCGCGTCCACCGGGTTACGATCGGGCGCGATCCGGCGGATCCGCGGGCGTGGCGGCCCGTGTTCGGAGTTCGGATGGTTCCCGGGGTGGACAGCTCCCTCGCTGCCCCCTTCACGAAGGGACCAGGACACGCACAGCATCGCCCCGGGGCGCCGGAGACACGCACGGTGTCGGCATCGGGTGGCATGGCCCGGCCTCGCGGCCGGGACTCGTGGTCCCGGGAATCGCCGGTCGCACCACGGAGGATCCACGGCCGACCGGGGAAGACCTGAGTGGGATGATGGGATGGTCGGAACACCGGCACCCTCGGCCCGACGCCCCCAGGAGACCAGTCACCACCCCCGACCTCCAGCCACCGAGGGCGAGACAGGCCCACGACTACCAGGATGCCAGTCCCGAGGTCTGTCACGACAAGGCTGCCAGTCATCATGGGACCGAGCATCGAGTGGGCCCGGCGGGGATGCGGCGGTCGGCGTGAAAACCTCGACACGCAGTCCAGGACTGGAGACACCGCGCCTCACCGGCAACCCCTCGCTCGGACCATATCCGGGGATGCCCCCGATGGTCCGGGCTGGAGCCGTAGGCCGTGGACGCTTGGAATCTGAAAGTCCATTGGCGAAGGAAGCGGTGTGGTTTTGATGAGACCTGAAGAGCAGAGGCAACGTGAAGTCCTGTCTCAAGAACGGCTTATACCGAATTGCCTGGATGACTAACCATTGAGGGCGACGGCCCATCCGAAGCCGACCGCGCCGCGGACCGTCTCGGGGTGGTCGATCAGCCACCGGCATCGTTGCACCAGCACCGGCCCCATCGCACCGAGGTCGTCGTACCCCTCGTTGGCCACCGCCTCCCGCAACAGAGGCCACA
>JANOBY010000123.1:0-12575 GCA_031411935.1 Planctomycetales bacterium
CGTAGGCGTACTTGGCGTGGGCCAGGCTGTCGCCTTCGGCGTGGTGCTCGGAGGCCTCTTCGAGCTTGGCGATCCCTTCCTGGAGCTGGGCAATCGTCTTGGCCAGCGTGGTCAGGAACTGGGACTGCTTGTCGACTGCCAGGCTGGCGTGGCCGTCGAACGCGACCTTCAGGTTGGTGACCGACTGCGCGACCTCGGCCTGGTATCGCATGGCGGCGGGAAGGATCTGCCTCGAGGCGATTTGCAGGGTGATCAGGGCCTCGATAGCGATCGTCTTCTTGTAGCTTTCCAGGAGGATCTCGTAGCGGGAGTGGAGCTCTCGCTCGGAGAACACGCCGTGCTTGCCGAACAGGGCGATCGACTTGGCCGAGACCAGGTCGGGCAGGCTGTCGGTGGTGCTCTTCTTGTTGGGAAGGCCCCGCTTGGCGGCCTCCTGCTGCCAGGCTTCGGTGTACCCGTCGCCGTTGAAGATCACCTTCTTGGAATCCTTGATCAGCTCGGGCAGCATGGCCTGGATCTCGGCATGGAGGTCCTTGCCCGCCTTCACGGCGGTTTCCAGGCGGTCGGCGATCAGGCTCATGCTGTCGGCCACGATCGTGTTCATGACCACGTTCGGCCCGCCGATCGACTGGCTCGACCCCACGGCGCGGAACTCGAACTTGTTGCCGGTGAAGGCGAACGGGCTGGTGCGGTTGCGGTCGCCGGCGTCCTTGGGCAGGGGGGGGAGCACGCTCGACCCGATGGTCATGGTGCCGCCCTGCTTGGTGCTCTTGGCGCCGCCCTGCTCGATCTGCTCGACGATGTCCTGGAGCATGTCGCCCAGGAAGATCGAGACGATCGCGGGAGGGGCCTCGTTGGCGCCCAGGCGGTGATCATTGGCGGCGGTCGCCACGGCCACCCGCAGGAGGTCCCCGTGACGGGCCACGGCGTCGATCACGGCGGTGAGGAACACGAGGAACTGGGCGTTGTCGTGGGGGGTGGCGCCCGGCTTCAGGAGGTTGTTGCCGAGGTCATCGCTCATCGACCAGTTCAGGTGCTTGCCCGACCCGTTCACGCCGGCGAAGGGCTTCTCGTGCAGGAGGAGTTGCAGGCCGTAGCGATCCGCCACGCGCTTCATGGTTTCCATGAGGAGCATGTTGTGGTCGGTCGCCACGTTGGCGTTCTCGAAGATCGGGGCGATCTCGTACTGAGCCGGGGCGACCTCGTTGTGGCGGGTCTTCACGGGCACGCCGAGCTTGTAGAGCTCCATCTCGGTCTCGAGCATGCAGGCCAGTACGCGCTCGGGGATGGACCCGAAGTAGTGGTCCTCCATCTCCTGGCCCTTGGGCGGCTTGGCGCCGAAGAGCGTGCGGCCGGCGTTGATCAGGTCGGGCCGGGCGAAGTAGAAGTTCTTGTCGATCAGGAAGTATTCCTGCTCGGGGCCGCAGGTGGCGTACACGTGCTCGGCCTTGGACCCGAAGAGCTTCAGGATCCGCAGGGCCTGCCTGGACAGGGCCTCCATGGAGCGGAGCAGGGGGGTCTTCTTGTCGAGCGCCTCGCCGGTCCAGCTGCAGAACGCCGTGGGGATGCACAGCGTGGTGCCGTTGGGGTTCTCGAGGATGAAGGCCGGGCTGGTGGGGTCCCACGCGGTGTATCCGCGGGCCTCGAAGGTGGCGCGGATGCCGCCCGAGGGGAAGCTGGAGGCGTCGGGCTCGCCGCGGATCAGCTCGCTGCCGGAGAACTCGGCCACGGCGGTCCCCTCGCCGGTGGGGGCGAGGAAGCTGTCGTGCTTCTCGGCCGTGAGGCCGGTCATGGGCTGGAACCAGTGGGTGTAGTGGGTCGCGCCCTTCTCGATGGCCCAGTTCTTCATGGCCTCGGCCACGGTGTCGGCGATCGAGGCGTCCAGGGGCTTGCCCAGGCGGATCGTCTCGCGGATCGCCTTGTACACGCTCGAGGGCAGGCGGTCCTTCATGACCTGATCGGAGAACACGTTCACGCCGAAGAGTTCCGAGGCGGGCGTCTCCGTGAAATTGATCGCTTTACCGTTGGACTTCCACGCGGTCACGGCGGAAACAGCGCTCTGGCGGGCGGTGGACATGGTGAGGATCGGCTCCCTAGGACTGACAAGAAGGGGAAGACGGGATCAAGGCAAACCCTGGCGAGCGAAACTCTTCACTCCGGCGCGCCGAGGTCGGGATCGCGGGGCATCGTCGTCGATTGTCAAGGAAGACAAGCCCGAGAGGCGGGAAGGCGAGCGGGACGGTCTCTCGATCCGGCCATTCGCCTGGACGAGATTCGAAACGTAACCCGAATTGCAGGGGGAGAGCCGGCAGAACATGGGGCACGCATCGCCACGAGAACAGTCGTTGTCAGCCACTTGCCGGGGCAAGGCCGAGCCCGTCCGTCCCGTGGTCCATCCATAGTCGGACACGAGTATAACGGACACCGATAAGCCATGCCAGACCTCGCCCGCAGAGCAGCCCAGGATTGCCCTCGGGCTTCATCTCGAGGCTGCAGGTGATCTTCGGACAAGCGGTTCCCGAGCCCTCCTCTCTGGGCGAGAGTCGGATCAGGCTGATGGCTCGCGCCTGGCGTAGAACCGGTGTCCTTCGAAGTCACGTGCGTGGGACCCGTGGCTCGGGAGCCGCTCGCCCTGTTCGTCGATCCTTCGGTCGCTCAACGGAAATCGCCCTCGGGCGCGTTCGTGAATGCTGGGCTTCACCCGCGAGGGGTTGCTCGGCGGAATCGATCGAGAATTCGACCCAATGCCACGCCCGCGACCTGGTCGCTGGATTCTGCGGGGGCACGTTCGCGGGCCGCCAGTCCTCGTCGTTCCCGAGGATCTGGAGACCCTGCCGCAGGCTCGGCGGATCTTTCGGCGGGACGAGGGGCCCGTCCACCCCCGACCTGACAGCATCTTCCGTGCCGATGGACTGCGTGGCGATCACCCGTCGGCCCAACCACATGGCCTCGATCACCGTGACTTGCCCCGATGCCGTCTCATGGTTGTCGATCGGCATCACGTAGGACTCCGGCCTTCTGGATGAGTTCCAGGCCTTCAGGCCTATGCCAATTCAAGCGAAAAGTCGGGAAATGACGACCTCCGGGCCAGGCCGGGAAGGTCTTCCGGGCCGTGGGGAGACTCCGGCCTTCGCACGCCAAAGTTGACCTTCTGCATCCGCCAGGAACCCCTCGGATCAATAAGCTCAATTCACATCTAATGAGGGACGATAACGACTTATGGGTTAGCCCGTTTTCTTCCGACGATTTGAAATCGGATTGACGTTATCGGATTTCGGCCTTTCGGATAGGCTCCGCTCGAGACGTCGTCTTCCCAAGGAGCTTCACCATGACCCGAGCTCTCAAGCCACCCTCGACGGTGGTTGCCGGTCAGTTCGTCTGGGGTTATGTGGTCGTGTTTCTCGCGTTCCACCTGATGATGCCCCTGGCGCTGGTCCCGTACCTGTTTTCGTGGACCGGCGTGGCCCTGGTGTTCCTGGGCAATTACGTGTTCGGGTCGCTCGGGATCAACGTCGGGTATCACCGCCTGCTCACGCACCGAGGGTTTACCTGCCCGAAGTGGCTGGAATACGGGCTCGCCCTGCTGGGCGCGTGCTCGCTCCAGGACTCGCCCGGCCGCTGGGTCGCGATCCACCGGATGCACCACCAGCATTCCGACGAGCAGCCCGACCCTCACAGCCCTCTCGTGAGCTTCCTCTGGGGCCATTTCCAATGGCTGATCGTCGAGAACCGCAGCTTCAACCGCCTGAGCACCCTCGAACGATACGCCCGGGACGTGTTCCAGGACCGTTTTTATCTCCGGCTCCACCGCCATTACACCTGGCTCTGGATCTACGCCGCGCATGCCCTGGCCTTCCTCGGCGCCGGGACGCTCGCCGGGTGGGCCATGACCGGCACGCGAGCCGGGGCCGTCCAGTTCGGCCTGAGCATCTTCGTGTGGGGAGTGATCGTGCGGACGGTCTACGTGTGGCACATCACCTGGGCGGTCAATTCGGTCACGCACCTGTGGGGTTACCAGAACTACCGGACCGGAGAAAATAGCCGCAACAACTGGATCGTGGCCCTGCTGACCAACGGCGAAGGGTGGCACAACAACCACCACGCCCACCAGCGAAGCGCCCGTCACGGCCACCGCTGGTGGGAACTGGACCTGACCTACGCCTCGATCGTGGCCCTGCGCTGGGTCGGACTCGCCGGCGACATCGTGGTCGAGCGGACCCTCGAGGATCGGCCCGCCTCGCATCCCCGCCCGCATTTCTCGCCGCCGAAGGCCCGACCCGTGGCGCGACCCACCTCGCCCGCCGAACGCGCGAGCGGGGAGTAGCCCCTTCCGGGGTTTCCGGGCCAAAAACGAAGACGGCCAGCCTCTCGCATCAAAGCGGGAGGCTGGCCGTTTCGCGTTCGATCAAGCGTCCTGAGCTCAGGCCTTGGGGGTCTCGACCGGGGCCGGGGCCGGGGTCTCGGCGGCCGGGGCCGGGGTCTCGACCGGCTTGGGGGTCTCGGTCGGGGTCACGGCCGGGGCCGGGGTCACAACCGGAGCATCGGTCGCGGGCGGGGGGACTTCCTCGGTCGAGCAGCCGACCAGGGAGGCGGACAGGCAGAGGCTCGCCGCGAGTGACAGGTTCTTGAAGTGGGCCTTCATCGATGATCTCCTCGGAATGCACCGCGCGGATGGGCGTCTTCCATCCAGATGACTTCACGAGACCATCCCCGAGGACGGCCCCTTCAGAACGCTCGCGATCACCGCGGGTGACAGGTTGCAATCATAGCTACGCATTTCCTCGGCCGCAACGCAAATGGAGAAAAACTCCTCAAGAGATTTCCCGCGAAAACCGAGCGCCCCGACTCATCCCAAATCACGTTCGTTCTTCGGGTTCTGTCGTTCTTACGGCAATCTTGTAAAATCCACTTCGACCGGCAACATTTGCCATGCGATCGACAAATCGGGATCGCCCGGACTCGGAACGCTGAGTCTCCTCAAACTCATGGAAAATCGCTTCTTACGTCAGCCGAAGCGTCAATCTCCGCGGTTCCCTTCGGCGCTGGCACTGGGTTTGCTCTTAGGGAAGAACGTCTCCCCAGCCCCTCCGATCCTCATCCTCCTCACGACCCGACATCCTGGACGCCTTGCCGGATGAGGACAGCCCTGGAGGGGCGACCCGCACCGTTAGACCGTGACGGCTTGTCAAGGATGACGAGCTGATAGGCCAAGAACAGGAGGTTCGCGATGGTCGCGTCGACATCCCTCAAGCTGGGAATCCTGGCAGCGTCGATGCTGCTGACGAGCGTGACCGTCCGGGCCGGTGAAATCATCTCGGCGGGTTCGGGGGTGCGGATCTTCGTGACCCCCCAGGCTCCGAAAGTGGACTCGGGCCGCACGGCGTTCCTGGGCACGCAGGTCGAGGCCGGCTCGGGGCGATCCTACGCCTCGCGGTTCTCGAACCCTCCGCAGGACCAGGTCTCGCCGCCGCCGGTGTCCCTGTTCGTGCCCCCGCCCCCGGCCTCGGCTGCGGCCCCGGCCCCGGCTGCGGCCCCCGCGGCCTTCGTCGCCCCGGCCTCGGCCCCGGCCTACGACGCCTTCGTGAACTTCGGCACCGCGGCCTTCGCCGGGCAGTCGTCGCTGACCTCCGGCGAGGCCCGCCCCTGGTTCGTGAGCCCCGCGGCCACCAAGGCCTACGGGGGGGTGCCCACCGCCCAGCAGGTCCAGGATTTCGGCAAGACGGTGCTGGACAGGGTGGCCTCCACCTTCGCCGACAGCGGCCTGGCGATCCGCGTGACCGACAACGCGACCGACGCCGCCGACCACATGCTGAGCGTGGCCTCGGGCCTGTCGGCCACCTCGAATGAGGGGGCCATCGGCGTGTCGACCGTGGGCCGCGACGGGTTCAGCTTCATCGACAAGCTCGGCTACGCCACCTCGGCCGACGAGCTCATGTGGGCCGTGGCCCACAACGTGGCCCACGAGCTCATGCACACCTTCGGCGGGTCGCACCACACCACGGTCCAGGGCGGGAACCTCGACGCCGCCGTGGCCGACTGGTCCACGCTCATCAACCCCGACACCAGGTTCAGCACCGAGTCGGTCGCCGAGATGACCCGCAACCTCCGCCAGGGCGGGCTCCTGTCCCGCAGCGGGTCGCTCGCCCAGGAGCTGGGCCACGCTCCCTCCTGCCAGTGCAGCACGCAATGCCAGATCCTCCACATCAACGGGGTGCCCGTTCCCGAGCCCACCACCGTGGCCCTCTGGACCGCGATGGCCGGCCTGGGCTGGGTCGCCCGCCGCAAGAACCGCAAGGTTGCCTGAAGTCCACGGACGAACTTCGGCCTGCTTGACAGTGTTGCGATAACGACATTTAATAGAACGCTTGATCGACGCACCGCCTCGATTTGCACCAAAGAGTCGGCCCCGCGGGATGGTGGACGTGATCCGGAGTCGTCGCCTCCGACATCTTGGACTGCTCCTGGCCTACGCCCTGACCACGGTCATGGCCCAGGTCGGACACCTCCACGGCCATCACGTCGAGCCCGAGACCCAGTGCCAGTCGATCTGCGAGGATAGCCACCCGCACCTCTCGGGGCATCCCTCGCCGGACCTCGGCCACGCGATCGGGGATTGCCCCGCGTGCCAGCTCCGCTCGCTGCCGCAACTGATCGACCAGTCCGGCCCCCGCCCGTCGGTCACGCATTCGGTGGCCTCCACCGTGGCCGTGGTGGCGGAAGTCCGCCAGGTGTCCTGGCGATGCCCCTCCTGTCGAGCCCCGCCCCTGAGCTGAGCCGGTTGTTTGGTCCCACGAAGGGACGGGCCGGGCCCTCGCGCCCAGGCCGTCACGCCGTTCGATCAGCCTACTCACCTCATTCAGGGACGGTCGCGGATCGGTCACGCGCAGGCGGCGACCGGACGTGCCTCGATTCGGGAGATTGACCCATGCGCCCATGCTTCCCGCCCCCCTCGCGGCGGCGTTCCTCCGGCTTCACGCTCATTGAATTGCTCGTCGTGATCGCCATCATCGGCGTGCTCATCGGCCTGCTCCTTCCCGCCGTGCAGGCGGCACGCGAGGCGGCCCGCCGCGCCCAGTGCACGAACAACCTCAAGCAGATGGGCCTCGCGCTGCACAACTACGAGAGCGCCCACGGCGTGTTCCCGCCCGGCTGGGTGGCCTACTTCGAGACCGAACATCACGACGAGCACCTCGCCCCCCGCGGCCGGGCCCAGAACGAGGCCCTGGAGGGCTGGCCGGGCTGGGCCTGGGGCAGCATGATCCTCAATCAGGTCGAGCAGGGGCCCCTCTACAACGCCATCAACTTCAACCTGCCGGTCCACCACCACGCGAACATCACGGTGAGGCTCAGCCGGATCAACTCCTTCCTCTGCCCGTCCGACGGGGCGCCCGCCACGGTTCCCGTGCGGAACGAGGAGGATACCGAGACGATCACCGAGGTCAGCACGGGCAATTACGTCGGCAGCAACGGCATCGGAGAGATCGGCCCCGACGACGGCCAGGGCATGTTCTTCCTGAACAGCCGGGTCCGCATCTCCGACATCCGCGACGGCACGAGCAACACCTTCGCCGTGGGCGAGCGGAGCTTCCACCTCGCTCCCTCGACCTGGATGGGGCGCGTGCCCGGCGGCTGGAACTTCAAGACCCCGCCCGAAAAGGGGGGCGACGCCCGGTTCAGGAGCTTCCCGCACCCGGCCTACTCGTTCGTGATCTCCACCGTCGGCCTGGAAGATCCTCCCCGCACGCCCAACAATCCCGTGGCGCATCCCGAGGATTACTGGAGCTATCACCCCGGCGGGGTGAATTTCGCGTTCGGCGACGGCTCGGTCCGCTTCATCAAGAATTCGATCGCGCCGCAGGTTTTCCAGGCCCTGGCCACCCGCGGCGGCAACGAGATCGTGAGCTCGGATCAATATTGATCCCGAGCCCGGCATCCTCCCGGGGGGCGGGTCCATCGAGGACGACCCGCCCCTCCCGAAGAGACGGCTTCAGGCCGCCGGGCCGAATTCGATCTTGGGGAACAACGGCGTGGGCTTCCCGCCGACCAGGTCGCCCGTGACCCGCGTGTCCGGGGGCAGGGCGGCAGAGGCGGCGTCAACGTAGGCGACCGCGTCCCAGGGCTTCACCTCGGCGAAGTTGAAGGCCCGGTAGAACGTCTCGGCCGTCGAGGGCAGGAACGGCTTGATCAGGATCGCCACCACGCGGACGAAATCGGCCAGGTTCAGCAGGACGTGGCGGCAGGCTTCTCGGTCGGTCTTGATCAGCTTGAACGGCTCGGTGGCCTGGATGTAGCGATTGGCCGAGTCGAGGATCTCGGACCAGATCTTCTGCAGGGCCACGTTGTACTGGAAGGTCCCGACCAGGACGGTCAGCTCCTGCACGAGCGCGGGGAGGTCGAGCCCGGCCCTCCACGCGGTCAGGTCCACGCCCGAGGCGTCTCCCAATGAGCCCTCGAAGTACTTCACGCACATGGAGAGCGTGCGGCTGTAGTTGTTGCCCAGGTTGTTGGCGAGGTCGCCGTTGTTCAGCGCCGCGAACCTCTCCTCCGAGAAGTCGCCGTCGCCCCCGAACTGGCATTCCTTCAGGAAGTAGTAGCGGAAGGTCTCGGCCCCGTACTGGCGGAACACGTCCATGGGGTCGATCGCGGTGCCCGCGCTCTTGCTGATCTTCGCCCCCTTGTTGTACACGAACCCATGCGCGAAGACCTGCCTGGGCAGGGGCAGCCCCGCCGACATGAGCATGGCCGGCCACAGGGCGCAGTGGAACCGCGTGATGTCCTTGCCGATCACGTGCACGTCCGCGGGCCAGTACTTCCGGAACCGCTCCTCGTCCGTGCCGTAGCCGATCGCGGTGATGTAATTCAGGAGGGCGTCGAACCAAACGTAGATCGTCTGCTCCTCGTCGAACGGGACGGGGATGCCCCAGGTGAACCCCTTGCGGGTGATCGACACGTCCTGGAGGCCCGATTCCACGAGGTTCACGATCTCGTTGCGGCGGCTCTCCGGCTGGATGAAGTCGGGATTCTCGGCGTAATGCTTCAGGAGCCGGTCGCCGAACGCGGAGAGGCGGAAGAAGTAGTTCTCCTCCTCGATCCGCTTCAGCTCAAGGTGCGGGTGGTTGGGGCATCGCCCCTCGGGCGTGAGCTCCTTCTCGGTCTTGAACGCCTCGCAGCCCGTGCAATAGAGCCCGATATACGCCTTCTTGTAGATGTGGCCCGCGTCGTGGACCGCCTGGATGAACTTGCGGCACCCGACGTGATGCCTCGGCTCACTGGTCTGGATGAAGTCGTTGTTGGAGATCTCGAGCGCGGCCCAGACCTCCTTGAACTGACGGGCCATGTCGTCCACATAGGGCTTGGCCTCGACGCCCAGCTCCTCGGCGCGTTGGGAGACCTTGATCGTGTTCTCGTCGTTGCCCATCAGGAAGTGGACGGACAGGCCCTCCATGCGGCGGAACCGGGCCTGGGCGTCGGCGCCGATCTTCTCGAACGCGGTCCCGATGTGGGGCCGGCTGTTGGGGTAATCGATCGCCGTGGTCAGGAAAAACGTCTCGTCGCGCCCCATCGTCGCCGCCCTTCCGCGTACGCCATCGTGCCTCATGGCCAGACACGAACGCCCCGCGGGACGTTCGGCCTCGCAATGATTCTATCTTACCAGAAGTCTCGCGGATCGGCGGTCGCCGACCGGCCAGCCCCGATCAATCCCCGAGCGCCAGCTGCCTCTGGCGAACGCAGTGGGGCTTGAAGTCGGACTTGTCGATGGAGTACTTGCGCAACTTCTCGCTGATGCTCCGGCGTGACAGGCCGCAGTGCTCGGAGCAGCGGTCGATCCGCCCCTGATGCGTCTCCAGCACGCGGACCAGGTAGGCCCGCTCGATCCTCTCGGTCAGCTCGTCGGTGATATCCTGGAGCGGCCTGCCGAGGTCGAACTGGAGGCTGAACGGCTCCTCGCGGGTCGAGATCAGGTGGTCGGGCAGGTCCTCGGGCAGGATCTCCGCGCCCGGGGTCGTGACCACCAGTTGCTCGACCAGATGCTCAAGCTCGCGGACGTTGCCCGGCCACTCGTAGCGGGCGAGCCGCGAGAGCGTGTCGGCGCTGAAGCGCCGCCTGGGATACTTGCGTTCTTCGAGCCGTTGCAGGAAGTGATTCACGAGCAGGGGGATATCTTCGGGCCGGTCGCGCAGGGGGGGCAGCTCGACCCGGACCACGTTCAGGCGATAGTACAGGTCGCGGCGGAAGTGGCCCGAGGCCACGGCGGCTTCCAGGTCCACGTGGGTCGCGGCGACCACCCGGGCGTCGACCGAGATCGCTTCCGAGCCGCCAACTCGCTCGAATTTCCCATCCTGAAGGACGCGCAGGAGCTTGGCCTGCATCCCGGCGGGCATCTCGCCCACCTCGTCCAGGAACAGGGTGCCGCCCCGGGCCGCCTCGAAACGCCCGGCCTTCTGGCGATCGGCCCCGGTGAAGGCCCCCCGCTCGTGGCCGAAGAGCTCGGATTCGAGCAGGGGCTCGGGAAGGGCCGCGCAGTTCACGGCGATCATCGGGCCGCGGTTGCGTACGGGGTCCCCCTGGTGGAGGGCCTGGGCCACCAGCTCCTTGCCCGTGCCGGTCTCCCCGGCGATCAGCACCGTGCATTCCGACGACGCGGCCCTGGCCACGCGGGCCAGCACCTCGCGCATCCGTGGGCTTTGACCCAAAAGGTTGCCGAACAGGACCTTGCGGCTCACCCCTCGGCGGCGGAGGGTCTCCACCTCGTCGCGCAGGGCCCGGTCCTTCAGCGCCTGGTCCACCAGCAGGTCGAGCCGCATGGGGTCGATCGGCTTGTACAGGTAGTCGTACGCGCCCAGCTTCATGGCCTCGACCGCCGAGTCCACCGAGGCGTGGCCCGTGAGCACGATGGCCGAGATCGGCAGGGACCGGCGGTGGATCTCGCGGACGATCTCCAGGCCGTCGATGTCAGGAAGGCGCAGGTCGGTGATGACCAGCGAGAAGTTCCCCTCGAGCAGCCACTCCATCGCCGACGTGCCGTCCTGGGCCACCTTGATCTGGCGGTCGGGCCGGGCCAGCAGCTCGGAGAGCTGGCGACAGATCGGGTCGCTATCGTCCACCACGAGGATGCGTCGGTCCATGATGCATGCCCATCCGAGGTCTTCCGGAGCCGATCCGAGTAGCCGGCCCCGGAGGGTCGGCCGCATCCATGGGTCGGGTCCTATCGCTCCAGGCTTCTACCCTACGGACTGGGCCCCCGGTGTCAAGCCTGAAACCTGGGGCGATCGCGCCGGCCGGCTCCCACTCCAACAAAAAAGCGGGGCGATCCGCTGTGGATCGCCCCGCCGAATTCTTGCCAAAAGGTCGATTCAGCAAGTCAGAACGTTCAGGCGTTGCGGCGACGACGAGCGGCGCCCAGGACGCCCAGGCCGCCCATGGCCAGCATGGCCATCGAGGCGGGCTCGGGGACCACACCGCGGGTGACGACAACGATGCTGCCGCCGAAGTTGCCCGTGAACACCGCGGTGGTGGTCGGGTCGGTGATGCTCAGCGTGGCCGAGACCAGCTGCTGGCCGGCCGGGATCAGGCTCGCGGCGACCGAGAAGTTGGTGGTCATGCCGGAGATCGTGGAACCGCCGTTGGTGTTGGACGTGGTCGTCAGGCTGGTGAAGGTGAAGGTGGCGGCGGGGCTGAAGCCCGTGCCGCTGAGCACCAGGGTGCCGCCCGCGAGGCTCAGGGAGGGGATCGTGGTGGCCGTCGGGGCGGCGATCACCGTGCTGCCGACCTTCAGGAAGTCGAGCGGGTCGTTGGTGGCCACGCCGGCGACCAGGTCCAGACCGCTGATCTGGATGGTGAAGTCGGCCGAGGCCTTGTCAGAGGCGCCGACGAGGGCGGCGACCGCGAGGGCCGCGAGGACGAAGAAACGCTTCATGAATGGACAACTCCCAGGTCACAAGATGGGAAACCACAGAGGACCGACCTTCCTCGTCCGTATTCCTGGAACTCAGGAAAACGCACAAATCGGGTCAGCATCGAGTCGCTAATCTAGCGGCTCGATTCCCCAGGGTCAACCGGCGAGTTGATCTAGGTTTACCAAAAGCCACGTTCTTTTCAGAACCTGTGATCGACGCCAACACTCTCAGACCTGTGGGTGGTCCCTATATCTCTCCTGAGAACTTCGGCGTTCCCGCGGATTCGACCCGGCAAAGGGTGTGACTCCGCCCCTTTCCCTGCGCGGATAGGATGGTCTCCAACCTTCGTGGCCCGCCGTCACCGTCGGCGCGGGCCGAATTCCTGAACTCATGGCCTTGATGCAGGTGTCGTCACTATCAAGCGGAAAGGGGTGGTCCGCGATGGACCACCCCTTCAAGTTTCCAGAGTTACCAGTCCAGACCGGCCGGGAGGGCTCGATCAGGCGTTGCGGCGACGACGAGCGGCGCCCAGGACGCCCAGGCCGCCCATGGCCAGCATGGCCATCGAGGCGGGCTCGGGGACGATACCGCGGGTCACGATCACGATGCTGCCGCCGAAGTCGCCCGTGAACACCACGCTGTTGACCGGGTCGGTGATGCTCAGCGTGGCCGAGACCA
>JANOBY010000124.1:0-22689 GCA_031411935.1 Planctomycetales bacterium
CGGCGGCCCCTCCCAAGTAAAGAGGCTTCGCGCAGAGACGCGGAGATCCGCAGAGGACGCAGAGAAGACAAGAAGAGGAATGTCTTAAAAGTTCCTCCTCTTCTCTGCGTCCTCTGCGGATCTCAGCATCTCTGCGAGAAGCGCATTTATCTCTGGAACGGCGGGAGGATCCCCGCGACCTTCATGCGGACCTGGCACACGGTGTCGATCATGGTGATGCCCAGGGTCATGCCGTCGGGGCCTCCCCAGGCGAGGTTCGAGGGGCGTTTGAGCAGCGACAGGATGCCCAGCAGCGACCCGTCGGGCTCGTAGACCCACACGCCCAGGGCCACCGCGATGTACACGCGGCCGTCGCGATCGACCTTCATGCCGTCGGGGCCGCCCGGCTCCCCCGGGTCCATCGTGGCGAAGACCCCGCCGGTGCCGCGGTTGGCCTTGCCCGTGGCGTCCAGCTCGAAGGTGCGGACGTGGTACTTGCCCGTGTCGCACACATAAAGTCGGCGCTCGTCGGGCGAGAGGGCCAGGCCGTTGGGCTTCTCGAAGTCGTCGAGCACCAGGTCCAGCTTTTTGAGGTCGGACGAGAGCGTGAACACGCCCTGGAAGGGCAGCTCCTTGGCCTCGGGCGAGGGCACCCCGTAGGCGGGGTCGGTGAAGTAGATGCGGCCGTCGGACCGGGCGATGATGTCGTTCGGGCTGTTCAGGCGACGCCCCTCGAACGTGTCGGCCACAGTCTCCACGGGGCCCGACGGGCTCGTGACCCGCGACACACGCCTTCCGTTCTGTTCGCACACGAGAATCCCGCCCAGGGCGTCGAACGTCTGGCCGTTGCCGGCGTTCGTGCCCTCGCGCACCACCGCGGCGGGCTTGCCGGGCGCGACCTGCCAGGTCTGGTCGGACTTCAGGTCCTGGAACAGGAGCGACCCGTCGGCCATCCACAGAGGGCCCTCGGTGAACTTGAGGCCCCGGGCCAGGGTCTCTACCTCGCCGTCGATCAACGAGGAGAGGCCGCGATCACGCAAGACTGGGGCGGGCATGGGGAATTGCTCCTGGGTCGATGATCCCGTGCGAGGGCGAAGGCGAGGGCGGCCCTTCCGACCGGAGCAACCACTATACCGGCCCGGCCCCGTGCGGCGATCGGCGAAATCCGATATCCCCAGCCCCGGCGTGGCACCGGCGACCCGGGCCCCCCCCTCGTCCTCGCGCAACCGAATCGATGAAATCCACCTTCAAGCTCACGGTCTACCGCGACCGCGACGTCACCCCCGGGACGTTCAACTCCCTCTGCGCGATCGTCCCCGAGGGCGAGAACGCCGCGAGAGGCCGCTTCGAGTGCGAGCTGCCCCTGCCCGACGAGCGGGCCGACCTGCTGGTCGCCTGCCTGGCCCGTCACGGCTATCGGGTATGGGACCGCCGCGCGACCCGGCAGCCCCACGAGATCTCTCTGCGGATCGATCGAACGTACCAGGCCAGGGACTTCCGGGACGCCCCGGCGCTCGAGCTCACCCCGGTCTCCCACTTCCACTCGGGCCGCTCGCGAGACGATCAGGGCCGCCTGGTGCTGGAGACCCCCGAGCTGAATCTCAAGCTCCAGCTCGGCATGACCGGATATTACGGCCTTGTGGCCTCCTCCGCGCTGAAGGAGACGCTGGAAGCCGCCGGGTTGATCGGCCTGGACTTCCTGCCGGTCACGCTCACGGGTCCCGCACGCGCGGTCGCCACCCGGGCCGGGGGCTTCTGGGAGCTGACCTCGCCGATCGTCCTGCCGAGGATGTCGGGCCGGATGCGGTTCTACGACGCCAAGGACGGGACCGAGGTCACCCACGACGGGCCGCCCCCGTTCGTCTATCACGAGGGGCCGGACTTCCCCGCAATCTGCTCCGAACCGGCCGAGATTTACTTCGCCTCGGAGTCGTGGGCGCACGTCCCGCCGTTCGACCTGGCCATGACCCACGAGCGGCCCATGGGCGCGCATGGCCTCCCGATCGGCTCGCCCCGGCTTTACCGGGCCCTGATCGACGCCAAGGTCCGCGCCAGCTGGGTGCCGGTCAGGCTGGATTGACGGACGGACCCCGAGCCTTTCCGCGCGAGAATCGTGGAAGGAAGAACGAAGGGAGGGCTTGGGCCGACGGCGACGATAGACTAGATTGACATGATCCCGACTTTTCCGATCACGGGCAGACGGCGAGGCGCACCGTAGGGCGCCACGCCACGGGGCCTCCCGCCGAGGCCGGGCCCCTCTGCTTGCTTCCTCGTGCCTTAAGAGCAAGGGTCGTACCGATGGCCGAGTCGTCGGAGCATCACCCGAATAGCATGAAGGCCGCGTCGTTCTTCCAGTATGGCAACGACGCGGCCTTGAAGAACAATTTCGACTACGCCATCTCGATGTATCGCGAGGCGTTGAAGATCGACCAGGGGAATCTCCTGTACCGCCAGGCCCTGCGGGGCGTCCAGCGCCGGGCCCACGGCAATGAGCCCTCGAAGGTCGGCCGCATGGTCGGCATGAAGACCCAGCCGCTGAAGGCCGGGATGAAGACGTCCAAGGCGCGCGGCAAGTGGATCGACGTCCTTGAAAGCTGCGAGGACGTGTTCAAGCACAACCCCTGGGACGTGGGGGCCGCCGAGGACGCCGCCGACGCCGCCGAGAAGCTCGGCCTGAATCTCCTGGCCCAGTGGTTGCTCGAGTCCGTGACCGTGCAGGCCGGCGAGAACGAGAGTTTCCTGCTCCACCTCGCCCACGTGTACGAGCTGAACCAGAAGTGGGACCACGCCATCAGCTGCTGGGAGAAGGCCCACCGCGTGAACCCCGCGAACGAGGAGGCCAAGCGCAAGGTGAGGGCGCTCTCGGCCAGCGCGGCGATCACGCGATCGGGCCTGTCCACCGCCCTCGAGCGCGACCGCGACGCCCCGCCCTCGCAGGCCGAGGCCATGGCTGCCGAGGCCGAAGAGCTGCGCAAATCGGTGCAGACGCCCGAGCAACGGCTGGAGAAGGAGATCGAGGACAACCCCACCCGCGTGGGCACCTACCTCCAGCTCGCCGACCACTACCGGTCGCAGCAGAAGCTCGACGAGGCCGAGAAAGTCCTGGCCCGGGGCCGCAAGGCCATCCCCGACGACGACGTGCTCAAGACCGCCCACGGCGACGTGCAGCTCGCACGTCTCAAGCGCGCGATCACCGTGTGGGTGAAGAAGGTCAAGGACAACCCCGACGACCGCGACGCCCGCGAGAAGCTCGCCGCGATCCAGGAAAAACTGACCGTCTACGAGCTGGCCGAGACCCGCCGCCGCTCCGAGGCCCACCCCAACGACGCCAACCTCCACCTCCACCTCGGCAAGCTCCTGGCCGCCGCCGGCCAGCACGACGCCGCCATCGCCGCGTTCCAGAAGGCCCGCGCCGACGACGACCTCAAGCCGAAAGCCCTCCAGCTGGCGGGCGAGTCCTTCGAGAAGAAAGGCCTGCCCAAGCTCGCCGAGAAGAACTACGCCGAGGCCCTGGCCCTGACCCCCCTGAAGGACACCCCCACGCGCAACGCCCTGCGCTACGGGCTGGGCCTGGTGTGCGAGCGCCAGGGCAAGTTCAAGGAGGCCGAGGAGTTCTACAACGAGGTCGCCGCCGACGATTATACCTACAAGGACGTGGCCCAGCGGCTTGAGGCCTTGAACAATCGCGACGACTCGTGATAGACTCCGTGTTTTCCCCTGCCGGGAACCGATCAACCTCGCAAGCGCTCCTCCGATCGGATCGGAAACCTATTTCTCTCGTATCGAGCCCCCGGACCCAGCGATGCCCAACACGCCGTCAGCGATCAAGCACCTGAAAACCAGCAGCAAGCGCCGGATGCACAACCGCATCACGAAGAAGATCATCAAGACCATGACCAAGCGGACCCTCGCCGGCGCCGCCGCCGGTGAGAAGGACAAGGCCGAGGCCGACTTCCGCATGACCACCGCCAAGATCGACAAGGCCGGCGTCCGCCGCGTCCTGCACCCGAACACCGCCGCCCGCCGCAAGAGCAAGTTCGCCCGCGACTACCAGGCCGCCCTGGCCAAGAGCGCAGGCTAAGCTCGGCGGGATCCCGGCACGGCCCATCGCGGTTCGCGGTTCGAGAGGGATCGCCCGGGCGTTCCCTCTCGAATCGCGGAACCGGAGCCGATCATGCCCTCGCTCGACCCGGTCTATCCCGAGATCCGCAGGGCCCTGGAGGCCCAGTTCCCCGGCCTGGGCTCGCGTTCGGACGAGGATCCTCCGTTCGCGGCGATCGTCCGGGCCTGGCTCCACCGGCAGATCGACCCCGGCAAGACGGCCCCCGCAGTCCAGGCCCTGCGCGATGCGGGGCTCCTCGAACCCGCGGCCCTGGCGGGGGCCGACCCCTCGGAGGTGGTCGAGGCCCTGAGATCGGGCGGGGCGACCATCGCCCCGAAGGCGGTCCAGCCGCTCAGGAAGCTGGCGAGGTGGATCCAGGAGCGCGGGGAGGACACCCTGCCCGAGGCCCCCACCGCCGCCCTCCGCGATGAGCTGGTCGCCCTCAACGGGATCGGCCCCGGGACGGCCGACGCCCTCCTGCTCTGGGGGCTCGACCGGCCCGTGTATCCGCTCGACCGGGGGAGCTACCGGATCTTCGCCCGTCACGGATGGATCGACCTTTCGGCCGATTACGACGAGGCCCGGGACGTGTTCGAGCGGCTCGAACCCGACGACCCCGACGGCCTTCGCAGGCTGAATCTCGCCCTGGAAAAGGTCGCCGCGCAGTTCTGCAAGGCCGCCAGGGCGAAGTGCGAGCGATGCCCGCTGCGCCCCTTCCTGCCCGAGGGCGGGCCGATCTCGGGCGAGGAGTGATCGACGCTCTCTCGCCGGTCTGCGCAATCGGCGCTGGCGGATTGATCGGAGATCCGTTACTCTAGAGATTCGATCCACCCCCGCCGTGAGGCCCGGACTGCGATCGACGGGCCTCGCGCACCGGCCGCCGAGGCAAGAAGACCCGTTCTCGCCCGAGGGTCGGCGGGACGTGGCCCGACAGGCCCTCGTCACCATTTTTGAGGCCGGTACCGGTCGATTTCAGGAGCGTTTTGTGGCGAAAGAGGAACCGATCCGGGTCGAGGGCCGCATTGTGGAGGCCCTTCCCAACACGCAATTCATGGTGTCCTTCGAGGAAGGGCCCCTGCGAGGCCACAAGATTCTGGCCCATATCGCCGGCAAGATGCGCAAGAACTTCATCCGGATCGTCCCGGGCGACCGCGTGACCGTGGAGATCACCCCCTACGACACGTCCAAGGGGCGCATCGTCTACCGCGAGCGTTGAGCCGACGATTCCGCGCCGCGGCTTCGGGAACGTCCATCGCCTTGATGGCCCGGAGCATCGGACCGGAAGGCCTCCAGGTCCGACGGAATCCGTCCGTGGAGCGACGCCACCCCCTTGCGCTGCGCATCCGTCCCGGTCAAAATGAGGGACGAACAGGCGCGGGCTCCTGCGACGCGACGGGCCGCGTGGGCCTCTCGCTCGACACGATGAGGGTGGTGGGGACGGCATCCATGCGCGACCTCCTTGCGGCCATTCGGGGCGGGCCGAAAATCCGCCGACAACGCCGATTCCGGCCTCTTCTCCGCGACGAGCACGGCGGCGGGTCCCTCGCCCTGGAACCTCGTTTGGCCCTGAGCCAGGTGGTCGCGGCCGGGGCGTCGAACCTCGTGCACGCCGCGGGGGCACGCGGGCGGACGATCTCCCAGCCCGACGCGCTGGTCTGTCTCCCTTCGGGCCTGGCCTCGGATCGGGCCTATCCGATGCTGGTCGTCCTCGACGCCTCCGGCAACGCGAAGCGTGCGCTCGAACCCTGGAAGAGCGTGGCCGAGCGGAACAAGTGGGTCGTCTACGCCTCCCGGCAGTCCTCGACGGCGGCCCTGAACCAGCCGCTGGATGTCCTGTACGAGACGACCGTTCCGCTGCTCAAGTCGCAGATCGACGCGGCGGCGTCGAGCTATCCGGTCGATCGCAGTCGCGTGATCCTGACGGGTTTCTCGGCCGGCGCGGGGCTTCTGCACGAGATCAATTACCGGTATCCGGGCACAGCGGCGGCCGTGATCGACAACGCCAACGGTGCCCTGTATACCGGCTATCCGCCGCAGGCCCTTCCCCCCGCGAGTGAGTTTGCGAAGTCGCGGAAGGTCGCGGTCTTCGTCGTGAGCCCCAGGGATTCGAAGTTTTATCAGCAGGTCCTGGCGACCGAGCCGATCTATCGTTCCTGGGGCTGGTCGACCCAGGTTCTCACGTATCCCGGGGGACATGTGCCCGCGCCTCGCGGGGTGATCCAGCGCGCGGTCCGCCTGATCCTGAGCCAGCCGAGCTGGACCGCGTGAGACCTGCTCGGGCGAGGCCGCCGACTGCTCTTGCCCGGTTTCACGAAGCCGGTTACATCTCGCGGTCCAAGGGATAACCTCGCCACGGAGCGGCATGATGCCCCCCGACTCGATTCCGCGTCCGCGCCCCCTCACGCCCCGCCCGAACCTCGCCCGTTTCTGGCCGTGGATCTTGCTGGCGGTCGCGGTGGTCCCGGCGGTCTGGCACATCACCGTGTTTCCGACCGACGAGGACGGCGAGTATCCCGGGGTCGTGCGCCCCACCTTCAACCTGAGGCCCCCCTCGGCCTACCGTCTTGCCGAGCCCGGCGACACGATCGACCGGGTGGGCCTGTACCTGTCGGTCCTGGTCGCGGTGGCCTCGGGCACGGGGTGGTGGCTCTCGCGAAGGTCGGGAGGCCAGACCGGCCTCTGGCCCTCCGCGATCGCGATCGCCTGCGCTTGCGGATGGTATGCCGCCACGCCCGGCCCCTGCTACGACGGATGGCACGGCCTGGGCTGGCGCACGATCGCCAACCCCTCGGCCCCGATCGGCCTGCGCGTCGGGTTGGCCCTGGCCGCCCTGACCCTCGGCGCGGTCCTCGCGGTCAATCTGGCGAAAACTCGCGGCCTCTGGCGTGATTATTTTGCGGTGGCGAGGTCTCGCGGGGCCTTCGCGTTGCTGATCCTGGCGGTCCCTCTCCTCGCCTTCCGCGGGTTCGACCTTCCCGGCGTGGAGCCCGCGGGCTACTGGCCCCGGTGGAGTTTCGCCTGGGGTGTCCTGGCCATGCTCATGGCGGCGATCCGGCTCCTTCCCGCATGGCCTCCCGCGATGAAGCGATGGAGGCTCGGTCTGGTGAACGCCGCGATGGCGGGGGGCCTGATCGCGATGGGGCTCTGGGTCACGGAGTTGCACCGGCCCCTGGAACGGCTCCGCGTGGTCGAGCCCGGCCGCATCTTCATCAGCGCCATGCCCACCTATCGCGGGCTCCAGATCGAGCACGAACGGCTGAAGTTCAAGACGATCATCAACCTCTTCGACGAGGCCACCCCGCAGCGCAGCCCGTTCCACGAGGACGAGGTACGATTCGCCCGGGAACACGGCATCCGCTACGTGGGGAGTCCCGGCTCGTCGCCCGACAGCGACGCTTTCCTCGACGAGTCGCTCGCCCTGGCGCAGGATCCCGCCAACTGGCCGGTCCTCGTCCACTGCCACGGGTGCATGGACCGGTCGCCGGCCTGGATGGGCATCTACCGCTTCCTCGTCCAGGGCAAGCCCATGGTCGACATCCTCCGCGAGATCGAGGCCCACCGCGGGGTCCGGCCCAAGGCCACCGTGACCCTGCTCTACAACCATGTCCTGCCTTCCCGTGCCCCCGAGGCCTACGCAAACGACCCAACCGCCCAGCTTCTGCAAAAATACGCACAGGGGGTCGTCGGGCCCTATGATAAGAGAAAACCTCGGCGTGTGGCTGGGCCGAACCCGACGAGTCCGGGCAGTGTCCCACGCAGGTAGTTCCTTGGTCCTTTGTCACGGGTCACTCGTCATTAGCTGTGGCCTGGATTCTGGCCTTTGCTGGTCGCGGCCGGAACGACGGTTGCGGGGAGTGGCGCGTGTCTTTGCCGATCGCGGGATGAGAGGCCTTCGATACTCTCAAGAGGGCGTGGAACTCCAGGGAACCTCGCCCGCTTGTCGGCTATCGAGTCGGTGGATGGGCCTCAGGCCAACGACCGGGAACCGGTGCCGCGCGAAAACGTGAATTTGCATAACGAACCCAATTTCGCCCCCAGGGTTACCAAACCCTTATTCACCGATCCAGCTTTACTATAAGAGTTTAAGTCGAAATTCAAGGCAACCTGGGGCGGATCTTGGTCGCGCGGCGATAGGAAAACGAAGCCAAAACGAACCCAAAACGAAGCCAATTTCGAGCCTCATCACAGAGAACGAACCCAATCGCCGAACAAGACCCGAGCAAAAGATCGCCATAACAGACCGATCGCCGGTCCCGACCTCCAGAAATCCCATCCGTCAGTCACATCCCATGACAAGTGACCCATGACATGCGACCACTGACGTTGACACCCCGAGCCTGATCGCTAGAGTGAGGCCCTTGCTGTGCGACCGCGTGATCCTGACTCCCTGAATCCCGGCGAACCTCCCATGACCGTTCCTGGCGGGTCGAACTCTCTCAGCGCGTCCGCCCGGCGGACGGACCATTCGCCGATCAGCGACCTCATGGCGCGCGCCCTGGCGGCCCCGGACCTCGTGTCGCTGGCGGCCGGGTTCGTCGATCACGCCACCCTGCCTGTCGAGGCCGTGGCGGCGAGCGTGACGGCGCTCATGGCCGACCCGGTCCAGGGCAAGCGATCGCTCCAGTACGGAACCACTCGCGGGGATTTGCACCTCAGGCAGAGGCTCATCGAGTTCCTCGAGCGCAACGAAGGCGTGAGCTCGGGAACCTTTCGCCACGCGATCGAGCGCACCGTGGTCACCAGCGGGTCGCAGCAGTTGCTCTATCTTGTGGGCGAGGCCCTGCTCGATCCGGGCGACATCGTGCTGGTCGAGGCCCCGACCTACTTCGTGTTCCTCGGGCTCCTGAAGGCCCGCGGGGCCACGGTCATCGGCATCGAGACCGACGACCGCGGGATGAACATCGACGCCCTGGACGAGAAGCTCGCCGAGCTCGACGCCCAGGGCCTGCTCCCCCGCGTGAAGCTCATCTACACGATCAGCGAGCACTCCAACCCCTCGGGCCTGAGCCTCGCCGCCGAACGCCGCGGGCCGATGGTCAGGACCGCCGAGAAGTGGTCGAAGTCGCACCGGATTTACATCCTCGAGGACGCCGCCTACCGCGGGCTGACCTTCGAGGGCACCGAGCCGCCGAGCGTGTGGAGCGAGGACACCTCGGGCGAGACGGTGATCCTGGCCCGCACCTTCAGCAAGACGTTCAGCCCGGGCCTCAAGACGGGCTACGGGATCCTGCCCCAGGCGCTCCTGGAGCCGATCCTGAACCTCAAAGGGAACCACGACTTCGGGTCGAGCCACTTCGCCCAGCAGGTGCTCGAACGCGCGATGGTCGACGGGTCGTACGAGCGCCAGGTGGAGGTCCTCCGGGCCGTGTACCGCAAGAAGCGTGACGCGGTGCTGAGGGCCCTGGACACGCACCTCGGCCCCTACGGCGACGAGGTCTCGTGGACCCATCCGAAGGGGGGCCTCTACGTGTGGCTGACCCTGCCCGAGGACGTGGACACCGGCCCCACCGGCACCTTCTTCGACCGCTGCGTGGCCGAGGGGATGCTGTATGTGCCGGGCGTGTATGCCTTTCCGGACGAGCCCGGGCCGGTGCCCGCGAGCACGGTGAGGCTGAGCTACGGGGTGGCCGGCGAGGACGCCCTGGTGGAGGGCATCCGGCGAATGTCGGTGGCCCTGGAGAAAGAGCGACAGGCCGGCAACAGGCTCCGGCCCGCGCTGGCCGAACGCCGATGATAGACGGGACCGCGAACCGCCAGGAGGGCATCGAAATGGAGATCCCGAGCGTGAGATCCGGGCACGATCCCCACCCTCATCGGATCATGCCGGCCTCATCCTGAGTTTGCGGTGGCCCGAGGAGGCCGGTTCCCACGACCCGAAGACGCCTGGCAAGGATGCCGGGGAGGACCCTTGTTCGGAATCCTGCGACGGTACGTGATGGGTCAGGTCCTGCGCACGTTCGCGCTCGCCCTGGTCACGATCACCGCGATCTTCGTGCTGTTCATGGTCATGGCCGAGGCGAGTCGGCAGGGCCTCACCCCGCGCGACATCATCCGGGTGGTCCCGTTCATCATCCCCAGCAGCCTCCCGTACACGGTGCCGGTGGCCCTGCTGTTCTCGGTCAGCGTGATCTACGGCCGGATGGCGTCGGACAACGAGATCGTGGCGATCAAGGCCGCGGGCCTGAGCGCCGTGTCGGCGCTGATCCCGACCTGGATCCTGGGCCTGACCCTCACGGCGGGGCTGGCCTACGCGAGCACCGACGCGATCCCTCGCTCCACGAACGCCTTCCGCAAGATCCTCCTCCAGGACATGGAAGACCTGCTCTACAAGACGCTCAAGAAGGAAGGCAAGTTCGACGCCCCCGACGCCCCGTTCTACATCGCCGTGAAGGATGTGGACGAGCGCACGCTTCTGGGCGCGACCTTCAAGCACCGCAAGAGCAAGGAAGAGCCCAACACCTACGACATGCAGGTCTACGCCGAGAGGGCCCGGATCAAGTTCGACGTGGCCGCGGGCGTGGTGCGCGTGGAGCTGGAGAACTCCGAGACCTCGGGCCACGACGCCCAGTTCCTCTTCTGGATCGGCGACAAGCAGATCCTCGAATACCCGCTGCCCAAGGACCAGAAGCTCAAGCTGGAGAAGCGGATCCAGGAGAAGTCCAACTCCGAGCTTTCGGCGGAGCAGGCCGTCCTGCGCCGCAAGATCGCCTCGGAGCAGGCCCGCCAGGCGGTGGCCGCGAGCATGTGGATGGCCTCGGGGCGGCTCAACCGGGTGAACTGGCCCGCGGTCGGCGAGTCGTTCCGCGAATACCCGTACTGGAAGAAGAAGATCGACGAGTACGAGACCGAGAAGAACCTTCGATTAGCCCTCTCGCTGGGCACGATCCTGTTCGTGTGGATCGGCGCGCCGGTGGGGATCCTGTTCGCGAAGGGTGACTTCTTGAGCGCCTTCGCGATCTGCTTCCTGCCGATCATCGTCGTCTATTACCCGCTCACCTTGCTGGGCGTGAACACGTCCAAGGAGGGGGCCATGCCCTACCAGATCGTCTTCGCCGGGGACCTCCTCCTGGCGACCGTCGGCCTGCGTTACGTGTGGAAGGTCTGGCGGCATTGATGCCAATCCCGGCGTGCCTTCTTCATCGCGGGCCGAGCGGATCCGAGCTTTTGGGGGATCGTCCATGAGAATCCTTGACCGTCAGCGCTACTGGGCGTTCCTCAAGGCGTACTTCGTCAGCTTCGTCTCGCTGGTCGGCCTCTATGTGGTGATCGACGCCTTCTCGAATCTCGATGAGTTCCTCAAGGTCAACTCCGGCTCCGCGGAGCTTTTCCGGCGGATGGGCTATTATTATTTGATCCGGATGAGCTTCTTCTATGATCGCCTGTGCGGCGTGATCACCATGCTGGCGGCGATCTTCACCGTCACCTGGATGCAGAAGAACAACGAACTGCTGGCCATGCTCGCCGCGGGCATCAGCGCCAAGCGGGTGATCGTGCCTGTGATCATCTCGGCGGGGATCGTCAGCGGCCTGGCCGTGCTCAACCAGGAGTTCCTGATCCCCCGCATCGGCGACGACCTGCAGCTCAAGCCCGACGACGACGGCACCATCAAGGTCGTGCCCGGCAGCCGCTACGACACGAACGAGATCCACCTCTCGGCCAAGTACGGCGACCGCGCGGACAGGTCGGTGGAGTACTTCCACGCCCTCCTGCCCGTCTCCCGCTTCGGCTCTTTGCTGGCGCTTGAGGCGCGAACCGCGCGCTACATCCCCGAGGACGACCCCACGAGCCCGCTCAAGGGGGGATGGCTCCTGTGGGGGGCCCACCTCAGCCCCGAGGACGCCACGCCCGACGGCACGATCCTGATCGAAGTCGATGCCGACCAGGTGGGGCAGTTCCCCAGGCCCAAGGGCAAGGCCAGCGCCCCCCCGCCGGGGAAGGTCATGTTCATGCGGTCGAGCGTGTCGTTCGCCAACCTCACGCGGAAGTCCGACTGGTACAACTTCGCCAGCACGCGCGACCTGATTCTGGCCCTGGCCGACCCGTCGAGCCCCGCCGAGCGGGTGAGCGTGGCCGTGTACCTGCACGGGCGGATCGTCCGGCCGCTCACGGCGATGATCCTCCTGTTCCTGAGCCTGCCGCTGGTGCTCGGGGGCGAAGGACGCAACATGTTCGTGAACCTGGCCCTCTCCATGGGCACGTCCGCCCTCTTCTACGGGGCGACGTTCATGATCAACTACCTGGCCAGCAACAAGGTCATGTCGCCCGAGCTGGCCGCATTCCTGCCCGTGATCGCCTTCGGAACCCTGGCCGCCTCGCGCTGGGACCGCATCCGGACTTGATGACGTTTCACTCGGAGACGCGTCCCCCCCGTCTCCATGTGCCCCCCTACCCTGGAGCAACCTCGATGGATCGACGAGAAGCCCTGACGACCCTGGCCGCGCTGGCCCTGGGCGTGTCGCGAGCCGGAGCCTCGACCCAGCAGGTCGGCCGCGAGGCCGCCATCGTCGAGAAGGCGACCGCGGCGCTCACCGCGATCACCGAGTCCAAGCGCAACGGCATCCCCCTGGCCCTCCTGCGCGAGGCGCAGGGCCTCGTGATCGTCCCCGACCTGATCAAGGCCGGGTTCGTCTTCGGCGGGCAGGCCGGTCGCGGCATCCTGGTCGCCCGCGACGAGGCCGGGGCGTGGACCAACCCCGTCTTCCTGGGCGTGGCCGGCGGGAGCTTCGGGGCCCAGATCGGGGCCGAGGCCACTGACCTGATCCTGGTCTTCCGCACCAAGCCCAGCGTGGACGACTTCCTGCGCCACAACAAGATCAAGCTGGGCGCAGGCGTCGAGGCCGCCGCCGGGCCCGTGGGCGTGGACCTGGAAGCGGCCACCGACCTGCGGATGCGGGCCGAGATCCTCTCCTACTCCCGGAGCCGAGGGCTGTTCGCCGGGGCGTCGGTCAAGGGCTCCTCGCTGCACATCCGCCACAAGGCCAACGACAGCTACTACGGCGTGCCCAACCTGATGGTGGGCGACATCCTCGCGGGCAAGGACTTCGAGGACAAGCCCCTGAACGTCCCGCCCTCGGCCGTGAAGCTGCGAGGGATCCTGAACGCCCTCACCCTGCCCCCCGAAGCCGACCGCGCGGCCGAGAAGTCCCGGAAGGACGTGAAGCGAGGTTGAGACCCGGCGCGAGGCGATCCATCCCGGCCCGGAGGGCAGAGGCGCCCGCCCGGTGACTCGAAGGCAAAGGAGACCGCTCTTGGACGTAAAGCTTTCCGCCAGGACGGCCCCCCTCCTCCATCGGCTCTACCGGAAGGATGTTCCGCCCGCGCCCATGCCGGGCACTCGGCTGCGGGTCGTGGCCGCGGAGGCGGTCGCCCTGGGCCTGATCGGCGCCTGGACCGAGCTTGCCGTGATGCTCGCCCATCAATCGCTGGTCGGGACGGTCACGCGGGTCACTTATCGCTACCACTGGTATCGCGTGGCCCTGAGCGTGCCCGCCCACCTTGCGATCCTCGGGGCTTGGCTGCTGGTCGTGGCCCTGCTGTGGATCCGGCCCTCGCGGAGGAGCCGGGTGGACCCCGTCGCGTCCACCGTCGCGTGGTTCCTTGCGATCGTCTCCCCCCTGCTGGCCATCGAGGAGCTGTACTGGCCTTGCAGCCTGGTGCTGGCCCTGGGGCTGGCCCTGCGGATCACCCCGCGGTGGAGATTGCGACGCACCGCGATCCTGCGCCGAGGGCTCCCGGCCCTGGCCCTGCTCTCCGCCGGGCTCACGTTCGCCGCGTTCGTCTCGCAGCAACGCCATGAGGCGAGGGCCCTGTCCGCCCTGCCTGCGGCTCCGGCGGACGCCCCCAACGTGGTCCTCCTCGTGCTCGACACGGTGAGGGCCGATCACCTGAGCCTGTATGGATATGCTCGCGACACGAGCCCTCACCTGAAGGCCCTGGGCGACCGCGCGGTCGTGTTCGACCTCGCCCGATCCCCCGCCCCGTGGACGCTCCCGTCGCACGCCACCATGTTCACGGGGCGATGGCCGCACGAGCTCTCGGTGGACATCGATCGCCCGCTGACCCGCGACGTCCCCACGCTCGCCGGATTCCTGTCCGAGCAGGGCTACGCCACGGCGGGATTCACGGGCAACCTCTTCTACACGAACGCCTGGTTCGGCCTCGACCGCGGCTTCTCACGGTACGACGACGCGCCCGAGAACAAGACGCTGTCCGTCCAGGAGACGCTCCGCAGCGCCGCCCTGGGGCGGGCCCTCATGCCGCTGGCCGTGCGCCTGAAGCTCTGGCCCTCCACCGGGCAATTCCCGATCCGTCGCCGTGCCGAGGATATCCGCAAGGACGCGCTCCAGTGGGTCGATGCCCAGGACAGGGCGAGGCCGTTCTTCCTCTTCCTCAACTACTTCGACGCCCACGACCCGTACATCGTGCCGCAGGAGTTCCCAACCCGTTACTCCTGGCCCGACCGCGCCAGGGTGCATCAGGCGAACCGCAAGTACAACGGCCATGCCGCCGAGGACGACGCCCGCAAGACGGCGCAGGGGCCGGTCGATCCGGTGCTCAACGGGGTCATGATCGACGCCTACGACGACTGCCTTCGCTACGTGGACGACCAGATCGCACGGCTCATGGCCGAGCTCAAGGCGAGGGGCCTGGACCGCAACACCTGGGTGATCATCACGGCGGACCACGGCGAGCAGTTCAACGATCACGGGCTCACTCGTCACGGCGGGTCGCTCTACCGATGCGAGGTGGACGTGCCGCTTCTGATCGTCCCGCCCGCCGGTTCCCCTACGTCCGCGGTTCGGGTGGCCGAGCCGGTCAGCCCTCGCGACCTCCCGGCCACGGTGGCCGACCTCGTGGGCAAGGCCACCCAGTCCCCCTTCCCCGGCCTGTCCCTGCGAAGGTTCTGGGATCCGGAGGATTTCACGTCGGTTGAGGGCGACAGCCCGGTCTCCGAGCTCAAGCTGCCCGCCGACCTGCTCAAGGCCAAACCGGTCACGCGGCTGGACTCCTTCAAGACGGCGATCGTGGGCGAAGGCCGCATCTACCACCACAGCCCGTCCCAGCATGAAGAGCTCTACCACGTGGACGATCGCCCCGAGGCGAGCAACCTGATCAATGGCCCCGAAGAGGCCGCGACCCTGGGCCGGCTCCGACATGACCTTGATGCCATGCGATCGGGGGCTCCCCGGTAAGACGCTTCTCGCGGAGGGCGCAGAGAGCGCAAAGAGGGTGGAATCCAGAGGGAAAATTCCGGATTCAAGATTCTCCGCGTCCTCTCCGCGATCTCTGCGTGAAACGTCTTCGCCTTGACCCCATTGTCCCCTCTGCTAAGGTATCGGCGCGAAGGGGCCGACCGATCGACCGCAGATGGAGAGGTGCTCATGGTCCTTGCCGTGAAGCGCGGGGTGATCTCGCTGCTGCTCATCGTCCATCTCTCGGCGCTGGTGCTGAACAACATGCCGGCGAATCCGATCCAGGAAACGTTCGGCGGGTGGGTGCCGTACTACCTCCACCCGACCGGCCAGTGGCAGGACTGGGGCATGTTCGCCCCCGAGCCGTCGACCGACACCTTCGTGCTCAAGGCCATGGTGAAGGACGCTCGCGGGCTGTTGCGGCATTACGACTTCCCCTGCGCCAGCGACAAATCGGCGTGGGAGGGACTCTGGCTCTATCGCCACTCCAAGTACGCCCACAACGTGGGGACGGCCACCGGCAAGGCCAATCGAGAGTTCGCCGCGAGGACCGTCGTGCGGGACCTGAACCTCAAGGCCGAGGACTTCCCCGCCGTGGTCCAGCTGGTTTACGAGGTCTGGCCCACGCCCCGACCGGATGAGGCCCCCGGCGAGTCCTCGACCGCCCCGTGGCAGTCCGTCATCGAGACGTATCAATTCCCGAATCTGGCCGAGGCGTTGCCATGATCGCCGCCCCCCTCCGCGCCTGGAACACCTTCTGGTTCGGCCCGACCTCGGCCCGCCCCCTGGGCGCGTACCGGGTGGTCCTGGGCGCGATCGCCCTGCTGAACCTGGCGCTCATGGCCCCCGACGTGGACACCTGGCTCTCCGACGCCGGCCGCCTGCGAGGCACCGAGGCCGCCGAGCTCGCCGGGCCGATGCGGTGGTCGCCCCTGCTCGTCTCTCAGGACCCGTTCACCGCGCGGTGCGTGTTCGCCGCGGCGTTCGTGAGCGCCGTAGTCTTCACGATCGGCTGGCACACGCGGGCCGCGTCGGTGGCCCTTTATGCCCTGATGCTCACCATTCACCATCGCAACATCGAGACGACCAGCGGGGCCGACTGCCTGCTCATGGCCATGCTCTTCCTCATGATGCTCAGCCCGTGCGGGGCGAGCTACTCGCTCGACGCAAGGCGACGCGAGAAGGAGTTGGGTGCCCCGATCGAGCCCCTGATCCCGGCCTGGCCCATGCGACTGGTCGCAATCCAGATCACGATCGTCTACTTCTGCACGGCGCTTTTGAAGTCGCAGGGGAAGGCCTGGATCGACGGGTCGGCGGTCCATTACATCCTCAACAATGGCGAGGCGAGGCGGTTCACCCTGGGGCTCACCTCGCAGCCGTTGATCACGTGCGCGATGACGCTGGGCACGCTTCTGCTGGAGTTCGCCCTGCCCTTCTTGCTCTGGGTGAAGGCGGCCCGGCCGTGGATGATCGCCGGGGGGATCCTGCTGCACGCCGGCATCCTCCTGACGGTGAACATCCCCATCTTCGGCGAGCTCATGATGGCGGGCTACATCGCCTTCCTCACGCCCGCGGAGTTCTTCCGGGTCGTGAAGCTCGTGAACGGGCGACGATCCGGGATGCAGGAGCCTCCGCAGAGCCGGGCCGGGCTCCGCGTGGACGCGAAGTCGTCGGGCTCCCGGCCCCATCGCTCGGGCCAGCGGACCGCAACTCGTTCGTCGCGATCCTGAACCTCGAGAGCCCAGATGCGATGGCCCCCGCGCTTGCACCATGGGGTCGTCGAGGGCGTTTCCCTCCCGGAGAATCGGCATGCCCTCGTACAAGCCCGAAGGCTATCCCTCGGTGGCTCCCTACCTGATCGTGGACGGGGCGTCGCGGACGGTCGATTTCCTCAAAAGCCTCTTCGGCGCCGAGGAGCTTCGTCGGTTCGCCGACGAGACCGGACGCGTGCACCACGCCGAGGTGCGCATCGACGACACGGTGGTCATGCTCGCCGACTCGGCCGAGGGGTGGCCCCCGATCTCCGCCCACGTGCATGTGTACGTGAAGGACGTGGATGCCACCTATCGGCGTGCGCTCGAGGCCGGCGCCACGTCGGTCCAGGCCCCGGAAAAGAAGGACGACCCCGACCGTCGCGCCGGCGTGCAGGACGCCGGGGGGACAACCTGGTGGATCGCCACCACGGTCGAATAAGGCCGCACCTCGCGCCTGGCACGAAGAGTGCACCCTCATCTCTTCACGCGAGGGCGCAAGCCTATGCTTGAACATGGAGATCTGGCGCGGAGGGGGCCATGGCAGAGGATTCGCTGGCGGTCGTCCATTTCGGCTCCGGGCTGCGGGGGACCGCGAAGACGGCCTCGCTCGTGCGGCCGGACGGCATGGTGGTCGTCACGCTGGAAGATGGGCGTGTCCTGGAGGCCCCGGCCGCCGCGTTCGACCGTCGCGACGACGCCGCGTTCTCCCTGCCGATCGCCCTGGAGGCGTCCGCGGACCGCGCCGAGACGATCATCCCGGTCGTGGCCGAGGTCCTGGACGTGGCCAGGCGGCGAGTGGGCACCGGCCGGGTGCGGATCCAGAAAACGGTGCATCGCCGCCAGGAGACGGTGGACGAGCCGCTCTATCGCGAGGAGGTCCAGGTCCGCCGCGTACCCGTGGACGCGGGCAACGTCGCCGGGGCCTCGACCGAGATCCGCCACGAGGGCCACACGCTGATCGTGCCCGTGGAGGAAGAGGTGCTGGTCGTGACCCGCGAGATCCGCGTGCGCGAGGAACTCCACATCACCCGCAGGCGGGTCGAGTTCCGCGAGCCCCAGAGCGTCGAACTCCGTCGCGAGGAAGTCACGGCGGAACGCAGCGACGGTCCCGGTCCGATGCTCGACTCATCTCCCGCGGCCGCTCGGCGTTAGGCCGCCGTCCCTACGAGGCGCGTCGGGGCCACCACGTCTCGGCCTCGGGCACGGCGGGAGGCACAAACCTGGGAAGCCCCACGGCGAAGACCAGGGTGACTCAGGGCGACCGCAAGGTCGGCGTGCACGTCGAAACTTCCGTGACCGAGGTGCCGGTCCAGGAGTCGGTCCAGCTCCACGAGGAGCACGTGACCGTGAAGCGACGCCCCGTCGATCGCGAGCTCCGCGCCGGCGATGCCGCCTTCAAGGAAGGCACGATCGAGATGACCGAGACCGCCGAGGAGGCCGTCGTCCAGAAGCGCGCCCGGGTGGTCGAGGAGATCGTGATCTCCAAGGTCGCGACCGATCGCACCGAGACCATCAAGGATACCGTCCGCCATACCGAGGTGGACGTGAAGAAGACCGCAAGCCGGGCAAAGACCGGCCCGTGCGATGGGAAAAGGTCGCCCCCACCTTCGAGAAGCACTACAAGAGCCACTACGCCAGCACCGGCTCGTCCTTCGCCGACTACACCCCGGCCTATCGCTACGGCTACAACCTGGCCAACGATGATCGCTACCAGGGCGACTGGACGGCCGTCGAGCCCGAGGCCCGCAAGCACTGGGAGCAGACGAACAAGGGCACCTGGGACGAGTTCAAGGACTCGATCCGCCACGGCTGGGAATCCATCACCGGCCAGCGATCCTGAACCCCGGTCGCCCCTCCTCGCCCACGCGCGATCACGCCCGGCCACCCCGGAGCAACCCCTCCGGGGTGGCCGGGCGTTTACCGTGATGGGGCCGCCCGCGGGCTCGATCCGGGAGATTTTTCCGATTGTGCGGATTATTCGCTCAAGTCCGACCCGCGTTCCCGCCGATGCCCCAGGATGAGACGTGCCGTGACGATTGTCATTCGGGCACGTGTTTCCTGCGAGGGTTGCTCGGATGCGGCATCAGGTGATCGCGAAGGAGGCGGGAAAGGGTTCTCGCGCCAGGCTTTCGGTCTGTCCCCGGGTGGAAGGGCTGGAGGCCCGGCTCGTCCTGTCCACGGTCGTGCCCGAGGTGGCCATGACCTCGGTCACCACCAACGACTCCCAGAGCGTGGTCTTCGAGTACGACGTGAACTCGCCGAGCCTGAGCACCCCCAGGCTCCAATTCGGCGTGTATCGCTCGGCCGACGCCGTGTTCGACGCGGACGACAGGCCCGTGGGCTCGCTGTCGATCGCCACGACCTCGGTGGGGCAGTCGAACCACGACGATGCGCTCGCCCCCTCGACCGCGGTCGGCCACCATCGCCAGACCCTCGCCACTCCCGACGCCTTCAAGATCGAGCCCCTGCGGCCCTACGTGCTCGTGGTCGCCAACCCCTCGACGGCCATCGGCGCGGCCGACGCCTCGGCGCGTACGACGTCTCTGCACATCCGCACGATCGCGGTCGTCACGCACGGCGGGATCCAGGCCGAGGCCGACGACGTGACGGGCCCGCTCTGGCAGGTCAACATGGCCAGGGAGTTGAAGGCCGAGGGCTACGATGTGGTGGTCAAGTACGTCTGGTCGAGCCAGAGCCGCACCCCCGGCAACGCCGACGACCAGGGCCCGAAGCTCGCGAAGCAGCTCATCAAGATCGCCGATAACGGCCCCGCCTCCGACCCGGTGAGCATCCACTTCATCGGCCACAGCGAGGGCGCGGTGGTCAACACCCTGGCCGCGCAGATGCTTCAGCGCAAGCAGTCGCCCAACATCGAGCGCGGGTACATCAAGATGACCATGCTCGACCCGCACTCGGCCAACAACTCGGCCTCGCCGCACCAGTACAGCATCGACAACAGCTTCTTCGGCGACATCGCCCGCAGGTCGATCAACCTCTTCCAGTGGCGTGCTCAGGATCCCTACGCCTCGGTCCCGCGCAACGTGGACGACGCCGACGTATTCTGGCAGCACACGAACGTGGAGGCGGCCAACACGAATCACGGCCTGTACAACCTCTGGGGCCAGACCCCCGTCACGGGCAAGGCCCGCTACTACGACCTGACCGGCCCGGGCATCAGCCACGGCGGCGACTTCGGCGTCCAGAACTGGTACCGCTTCAACGTGGTTCCCAACCTGGGCGAGGGCGGGGAATTCATCGACCCCACCGTGCTCACGGGCTCTCACACGCTGGACATGGGCGACGTCTCGACCAAGTGGGCCTCGACCGCATCGACCGCCACGCCCGCGTTCTCGGGCACCGCCACCCCCGGGGCCCGCGTGACCCTGGCCGCCGTGGCCAGCGGGTCGTACGGGTGGAAGACCGTGGCCGAGACCCGCGCCGACCCCGAGACCGGCCAGTGGCACATGAAGTCGCGCCCCCTGCTCGACGGCCGGTACCGATTCGCCCTGAAGTCCACGGTCCGCTCCTACGACAATTACCCGAACGTGGCCGTCACACCCCGGTTGAGGCTCGGCTCCATCGCCGTCCGCGGCAAGACGGCGGCCCGCCTGGCCCAGCGAGGCTGGACGACTTACAACAATGGCGACACCGCGAATCGTTAAGATCGCCCGCCCGACGCTCGAACCGGCGGGCAAGGCGACTTCTTCTCCCGGGGTCGAGCGCCGCCGCCTTCCGCTCGGCCCGTGCGCTCCGGACTCCGCACCCTTGGTAGAGTGATGTCGAGGGTCGATCACCCCTCGAGCGTGGCATCCAGCGTGATCTCGGCCTTCAGGAGCTTGGAGACCGGACACCCGGCCTTGGCCTTTGCGGTCAATTCCTCGAATTTCGCCTGGTCGGCGCCCGGGATCCTGGCCTTCAACGTGAGGTGGACGGTGGTGATCGCGTATCCGTCGCCGACCTTGTCGAGCGTCACGTCGGCGGTAGTCACCATGCGTTCGGCGGTGAGGCCCGCCTCGCCCAGGATCAGCGAGAGCGCCATGGTGAAGCACCCGGCATGGGCCGCGCCGATGAGCTCCTCGGGATTGGTGCCCGGCTTGCCCTCGAATCGGCTCGAAAACCCGTAAGGATAGTCCTTCAACGCCCCGCTGCGCGTCGAGATCGCCCCCTTGCCGTCCTTGATCCCGCCCTGCCAGACCGCCGATCCATTTGTCTTCACGGCTACATCTCCTCCGAACTTGATGTCCCCGGACGGCTTCGAGGGTAGCAGTCCGCCGCCAGATCGGCGAGACCCCGACGAAAGATTCCCGCATCCCGCGAAACGCGAGGCCCCCGGCACGTTTTGTTGTTGAACAAGGGTCGAACGTGGGGTAGCCTGACGGGGGATGGCTCTTCGTCTTTCGTGCCGAGGCCCCGCATGATCCGAGTCCTGGGCGGCGAGAAGCGGCTTTGCGACGGCGTGACCCGCCGCGACTTCCTCCAGGTCGGGGCACTCGGCCTCCTGGGCATGGGCGCGACCGCAAAGGCCGCCCCGCAGAACCATGCCGCCTCGTTCGGGCGGGCGAAGTCGTGCATCCTCCTGTATCTCTACGGGGCGCCCAGCCAGATCGAGACGTTCGACCCCAAGCCCAAGGCTCCTTTGGAGATCCGGGGCGACTTCGGGCAGATCCCCACCAACGTCCCCGGCCTGGACATCTGCGAGCACCTGCCGCGGATGGCGAAGGTCATGGACAAGGTCAGCGTGATCCGGTCGGTCACGCACCAGTACCCCGTGCACGGGGTGGCCTATGCCCTCACTGGAAACCCCCGGATCGAGCTGGCGCAGGAGCTGAACCCGCGGGACGCCGGCCACTGGCCGTTCCTGGGCTCGGTCGTCGATTTCGTGGACGGACGCAACGGGGCTGGGCGTCCCTCGGAAGTCCCGCGCAACCTGGCCCTACCCTGGGCCTTCAGCTCGAAGCGTGTGGGCGAGGTCGCCCGCGCGGGGCCTTACGGCGGGTTCCTCGGACCGGCCTATGACCCGGTCTGGACCGAGTTCACCGGCCAGGGGACCGTGAAGGCCAAGAAGACCCTCACCACGCAGACCTGGGAGGACTTCGAGCTTTATCGCGGGGTCACGCCCGAGAGCCGGTTCGGCCTCGGCGCGGTGGACACGGCGGGACAGGGCCTCACGATCGACCGGCTCGACACCCGGCGAACCCTGCTGGAGCAGCTCGAAGCCTCTCGGCCCGACCTGGACCGGGCCATCGAGGGGGCCGGGGCCGACCGCGGTCGCCTGATGGCCCATTCGCTCCTGAGATCGGCGAAGCTCCGCAACGCCTTCGACCTCGGCGGCGAAAGCGCCGAGACCCGCGAGCTTTACGGCATGACCCTCTTCGGCCAGGGGGCGCTCACCGCCCGCCGGCTGGTGGAGGCCGGGGGCCGCTTCGTCTCCGTCTTCTGGGACGAGTTCGGGCTCGCCGGTACCGGGTGGGACACCCACTGGGACCACTACCCGCGCATGAAGAACGAGCTCCTGCCGGGCCTCGACCAGACGCTTTCGGGCCTGCTCGTGGACCTCGACCGACGAGGCCTGCTCGACGAAACCCTGGTCCTCGTGCTCAGCGAGCACGGCCGCACGCCCAAGATTACCACGGGCCAGGGCGGAGGCCGCGACCACTGGTCG